>JAKSVD010000053.1 GCA_024408305.1 Bacilli bacterium
CAAGAAGATCATCACGCTCCGCACTACTGTTAAGTAGAGCATGTGGCCATCCCGTGGAGGATGAAACACCAGCAACTATGGTTTATAGGGATATGAGCAGTTAGTTGCAACAGGTGTTTTCATTATGGGATGGCTTTTTATGTCTCCATTTTGGACATCGAATTAGTTCAAAGAAAGGAGATATAAAATGCAGAAATTTGAATTAATTAATTTCTCCGATGGAGGAACGGAATTAGAAGTAAATGTGTCACCATCAGAAACAACAGTCTGGTTGTCTAAGGAACAGATTGCAAAACTCTATGAAAGAGATAGATCTGTAATTTCCAGACACATCACAAACATCTTCAAGGAAGATGAATTGGACTACTCAAGCTCATGTGCAAAAAATGCACACGAGGTCCACGGTCAGATCCACTACACTGATTTATACAACCTTGATGTAGTGATTTTGGTTGGATACAGAGTAAAGTCCAAGAAAGGAATAGCTTTCCGTAAATGGGCCAACTCTATTCTCAAGGATTATTTAATAAAGGGATATTCAGCCAGCGAAAGAAGGCTAATTGCCTTGAACAAAACGGTTGAACTGCAATCTAGAATTATTGCGACAGCCTATGACATCGAAGCGGATGATGTACTGAAAGTAGTTGAATCGTTTACCGATGCGCTGACACTGTTGGATAACTATGATCACCAATGCATTCCTGAACTCAAGAAAGACGAGAACTATGTACAATTGACTCGTAAAGACGTACAGACAATCATTGAGAATATGGAATACTACGGCAAAAGCGATGTCTTTGGCGTAGAGAAGGAAAAAGGCAAGGTTGATGGCATATTAGGCGCAGTATACCAAAACGTATTTGGCCAAGAAGCATATCCATCGATTAGAGAAAAAGCAGCGCATTTACTATATTTCATGGTAAAAGACCATCCATTTGCAGACGGATGCAAGAGAATTGCGGCCGCCTCCTTCTTGACTTTCTTAGCAAAAAACAAGGCCTTGAGGGCAAATCTATCTCCTCAAGTTCTTGTTGCGGTTACCCTTTTGACTGCAGAATCCAATCCTAAGGATTTCAAGTCAATTATTCAGGTTATCGCAAACATCATATAAAAAGGCAACAATTGCTAGTTGCCTAATAAAGTGATGATTGATTCAACATCCACTCCATAACGTTTTTCTTGCTGGAGGACTGTGCCTTTTGCAACAAATTCGTTAGGAATTGCCTTGATTGTTATCATGCCTTTGTAGCCTAATCTACGTAGCGCACATTCAACATCTTGAGCAAATCCAATCTCTACTCCATATGGATCATAGATGATTACACCTTTATATAATAATAAGGAACGTAAGACTTCTTCATCCATTGGGTAGAGGAACAGGGTGTTGATAATTGTTGCATCCACTTTTCCTTTTAATTCCTGGATATGTGGGCCGTAGGAGATTATTGCAGTATCTTTGCCTTCTTGGATGATGTCCCACTCTCCGAGGTTAACTGGAGTTTGTTCTTCCTTGTTTTCAAGGAGATTGCCTCTAGGGAAGCGAATCGCTAATGGATGCTCATAAGTCTTGGAGAATTCGAATAAGCGTTTAGCGTCTTTCTCATCACTAGCCATTGCAATTGCAACATTAGGGATTGTCCTTAAATATGCATAGTCATAAATGCCTTGATGAGTTTCTCCATCTTCTCCAACTAGACCTGCATGGTCAACCATAATCGTGACTGGAAGGTCCATGCGTGCGGCATCATGAGCGAGTTCATCATATGCACGCTGAAGGAAGGTTGAATAGATTGTCACGTATGGGTGGATGCCTGAGTTGGCTAAGCCAGAGGCAAACACTAAAGCGTGTTCCTCCGAGATGCCGACATCATAGAATCTATCCGGGAATTTATTTTCGATGTTTTGGAGAGATGAGCCATAGCCCATTGCTGGGGTAATGGAAACGACATTCTTATTTGCATCCATCTCATTTTCTAGGAGTTCTGCATAGATATTGGCCCAGGATTTGTCATTTTTTGCAGGGATTGTGCCTGTTTCTTTATCAAAAGGACCCACTCCATGCCAGATTCCAGAATTATCATTCTCAGCTGGGGCATAGCCTTTTCCTTTAACCGTTTTGACGTGGAGGATAATTGGAGCGTTGATGTTATCGATCTTCTTGAATGCCTTAAGGAGCTTTTTGATGTTATGACCATCTACTACTCCATAATAGTAGAGTCCCATATCGATAAAGATGTTTCCTCTATAGAAAAGATTGGCCAAGAAGCCTTTTATCTTAGCGGATACCTTATAGAACCATCTTCCGAATTTGGTTCTTCCCATGACTGCCTTATATCTAGTTTTGCCGCGGATATATCTTCTTGAGACACGGACAGATTCAAGTAATCTATGGAATCCTCCAACTGGCTGGGTGATAGCCATTTCATTGTTATTGAGGACGATTATCAATTTATGATTGAAGCTCTCTAGATTGTTCATGGCCTCAAAAGATAGGCCATTTGCAATGGAAGCATCGCCTACCACTGCAACGATTCGATAATCTTCGCCTTTCATGTCACGAGCAACCGCCATACCCATAGCCGCGGATATCGCAGTTGACGAGTGACCGGCTTCATAAGGGTCATATTCTGATTCGTTTCTTTTTTGGAAACCATCCACTCCATCTTCTTTACGAAGGTTATCTAGGGTACGTCCACTTAAGATCTTATGGGCATATGATTGATGGCCTACATCAAAGATGAGCTTATCATTTGGGAGATCAAAGTATTTGTGGATGGCAGTCGTTAATTCAACAACGCCTAAGTTGCCAGATAAATGACCTCCAGTTTTGGATACGGAGTCTATGATCTTCTCACGGATTGCATCAGAAAGAGCCTGGAGTTCTTCATTGTCCAGTTCTTTGACCAGCTTTGGGTCCAAAGGAGTGTCTAGATTAAAGGTCCTTTTCTCTTTCTTCATATTCAGTGCTTGTATTATATACCTTTGTCGCATGTTTGCATTTTCTTTTGCTTATTGATGACTTAGTCACAATTATTTGTATAATAATGCATATGAACTTAAATGCTTATTTACCTGCCGCAGGACAGGCCATCACGTTTGATTACATCTCAATAGGCCTCTTGGTGGTCATGTTGATATTTGGGATCATCTTCCTCTGCAAGGGATTCTTGAAGGCTTTCTTCTCGATTCTCATCGCAGTTGGATCAATTGTTATTGCAACATTATGCTGCAAGCCATTATCAAACTTCATCTGGTACAACACACCGGTTGGCAACTTGATTTATAATCCAATCTTCAAATTTGTTTCTGGATTTAAGGATGGAGCGTTAAATGTTGGGGTCAGTACATCAAATGCTGCAACAGTGATTCCTCAAGCATTGGCTGATCTTGGAGTCCCTGAATTCTTAAGAGGGGCTCTATCAGGTGTCATCTCAACTGGAGTTAATCTAACAGAGGAAGAGGTTTACCTCTCATCTGTCCTCTCCTACTCGATTGGATTCTACGCATTAGTGTCACTTGTTTTCGCACTCCTCTCCGCATTAGTGGCAATAACATTCAAAATCATCCTCAATCTCTTGCTTAAGCTTAAGAAGAAGACTAAGACAGGGTGGTTCGATAGGTTACTTGGATTCATTTTCGGATGTGGCATCGGATTGATTGTCATCTCAGTTCTCTCCTACTTCTTGATATTTGTCATCAATATGGAAAACGGAATCGGAGATTGGGTAGCTAACCAGATTAGATATAACGATTCAAATACTTGGACAGTCGCAAAAGGCCTTATGACCTTGATGAACGACATCGTGTCAAAAGTGTTTAAGTAAATAAAGTGGCCCTAAGTGGTTTTTTGGGGTAATGATGAAATGTGTTTACCTGAGGGTGTTTTTAACGCATTATTGTTTAATCTTGAGAGGGAAGTATGAGAAAAAAGATTGTTAATACATTCGCAGCGCTTAGCATATTCGCTGCTTTAGGTTTGGCAGCCTGCGGAAACAAAAAGGGGCCGGTCTCATCTATAGAGGAGGCCTCAACAAGCGTTCTGACATCAATTGAGTCTAAAGAGGAGACATCCAGCGTTGAACAGTCTTCTAGTGAAAACGAATCAAAGGAAGAGACAAAAACATCAACTGTCCAGGAGTCATCATCTCTTGAAGAGGGTCCTGTCCACGATTCAAGAGTCACATACTATTCTGATGAAAGCGTGAACGTATATGTCGCGGTTATAGACGCAAAAGGAAACGAATACAAAGATCGTGAGAACGATGACGAATTGGGACCAGAATACTACTTCACCGCATTCCCATATTCGGTCGGAATAAAAATGGAAATTTATGTTGATTGCCCTGATGACTATAGAGATGTCGATGAAGTGTTTGTTAACGAGAAAAGGGCCGAAACTGTCGGAGACCACTTCGAATACAGCATTCCTAAAGCCGGGGAATACAAGATTAAAGTCACCACGCTTGACGTAGAGCCATCAGAGGACGACGGACAGCCATAAAAAGAACCACCAAATGAAGTGAACCCAAAACGGACACACTTCAAAAAAGGCTCAAAGACAGGAATCAGTTAATGTTCCTGTTTTTTAACACAATCAATTTAAATTAAACCTAGCAAGAACAAAAACTAACATAACATGCGAGTCTGTCAATGTTTTTACACCTTTTCCCCGCAGTTTTATGTATGTTTTTACACCTTTTCCCCGTTACTTTAAGCGCATTTTTACACCTTTTCCCCAAAAATTTGCCATGCACTGGTAACCTAAAAGTAGACATATTTGACCTTGTATGAAAGCAAAAATCTCAAATTAACGAGGATTAGAAAATGTGCAAAGGCCTCTTTCCGTTGCCATCTGAAACGAATTCTTTGATATAAATAGGAATGATTGATCTTAAATATCAGATAAAGCACTTATCGAGTTATTTTTAGTAATCAACATTCGAAACCTTCAAACAATTCATCAACCTTAGATATTTAGAGCAAGAGTTCTTTCAATTCTCACGTTCCTCTAATAGCGTTTAAACCAGCCATAAGAAAAGTGGGCGTTTCTATTCAAGCCCACTTACACATTACTTCTTTAATGAATTGAGATATCTCTCAAGGCGTCTAATAGCCTCTTTAAGGCTGTCCATTGAATAAGCGTAGGAGATTCTAACGAATCCTTCTCCTGTGTCTCCAAAGGCAGTTCCTGGGACCACGACTAGACGTTCTTTGTTAAGGAGATCCATTGCAAAGTCTTCACTGCTCATGCCATATTGCTTAATGCATGGGAAGATATAGAATGCGCCTAAAGGTTCAAAGCATGGGAGTCCAAGCCTTTCGAACTCCTTTAGGAGGTATTTGCGGCGTCTATCGTATTCCTCTCTCATCATGATGATGTCCTCATCTCCGTTCTTTAGAGCTTCAAGCCCTGCGTACTGGGAGATTGTTGGCGCGCACATGATGATGAACTGATGGACCTTCTTCATCTGCTCGATGATGTTTGCTGGACCCATAACATAACCGAGTCTCCAGCCTGTCATAGAATAGGCTTTAGAGAAGCCATTGATTGTTAAGGTCCTATCTCTCATGCCAGGAAGCGTTGCAATTGATGTATGGGTTCCTTTATACATGAGTTCTGAATAGATTTCGTCGGAAATTACCAGCAAATCGTGCTTGATAACCACTTCCGCAATCTTCTCAAGATCACTCTTTGACATGATTGCACCGGTTGGATTGTTTGGGTAATTCATGATCAAGATCTTGGTCTTAGGGGTAATTGCTTCCTCTAATTCCTCAGGAGTTAATCTGAATTGGTTTTCGTTTTTGAGCTGGATGATTTTTGCGACACCACCCGCTAATTCAACATCTGGCTTATAGCAGACATAACATGGTTCTAGGATAATGACCTCATCACCTGGGCATACACAGGAGCGGAGGGCAATGTCGATCGCTTCTGATCCTCCGATTGTTATGATGATGTCGTCTTTAGAATAATCTAGTCCGTATTTTCTTTTGCTCCACCTAGAGATTTCTTCTCTGAATTCAGGTAAACCCTGGTTGGATGTATAGAAAGTCTTTCCTTGTTCAAGGGAATAGATGCCTTCTTCTGTGATATGCCACGGAGTGTCAAAGTCTGGTTCACCAACACCAAGAGAAACACAGTCCTCCATGCGGTTTGCAATATCAAAGAACTTTCTGATTCCAGAAGGCTTTATTTGTTTAATTGTCTCGTTAAGAAAGTCTCTCATAAGAGAATGTTATCCCTCTTGTGCTCTTCTTTTGCTTCAAATGAGATGCCGTGGTCTTTGTATTTTCTTAAGACAAAGTGTGTTGCGGTTGATTTGATCATCTCTAAGGTTGAGAGCTTTTCAAAGACGAATTTAGAGATTTCTCTCATTGATTTTCCCTTCATCATGACAACGAAGTCATAGCCGCCTGACAAGAGGTAGACTGAGTCGACTTCAGGGAAACGAGAGATGCGATTTGCAATAGAATCAAAGCCAGAGCCTCTTTGTGGGGTAACACTGACCTCGATTAGAGCATTGACCTTGTCATCGGAGACTTTGTCCCAGTCAATGACGGCAGAATATCCACAGATGATTTTGCTAGCTTCAAGATCGGCAATGGCGGCAATGACATCTTCCACTTTGGCGTCGAGTCTTTCGGCGATTTCAATTGGCGTCATCTTGGCATTTGTTTCTAGAAGATTGAGGATCTTTGTTTTCATTGTTGGGCCTCCTTGTAATTTGACGATGTCAAACTTTGTAGTGCAAATAAGATATAGCAAGACACTCATTTTGTCACTCTATTTCGTATTAGGTAACAAAATGTATCGATAGCATCAATAGTGTTTTGAAAAATAAAAAGAGCGCTTCCCCAACCGCTCAATCAATTCAAGTTCCTTTGATTATGTATTTCCAAATATTCTCTTGCCGTTATGATTTGATGACATCTACTAACGAGGCGAGGCGTATATTTCGATATGGCCCTGTACAGCAAGCCGCAAAATGAGATTAGGTAGACCGCTAAAGAATAATCCGGAAACAACAATATTTGTATCCAGCACTACCCGCATTTTTTTCTTCTTCTCACTTCGCGAATCGTCTTTGAAACATCATCCTCGATGAGCCCTGCTTCTCTAGCTGACTCTCTAGCTTCTTCGGCTGCAGCTTCGAATTCATCCAACTTTGGCATTTTTAGGGCTTTTAGAACGATAGAATCGCCGACAGTGACCATAACTAATTTGTCACCCATTTCTAGTTTCAGCATCCTACGCACTTCAATCGGAATTGAGATTTGGCCTTTGCTTGAAAGTGTTAAAATTTCCGCTTCCATGAATTTCTCCTTTCTGTAAGAATTTCTTACAAGACTATAATATCAAATACCGAATGATATGCAATAAAAAACCCTTCGACTGAAGGGTGTTGCTATTCAAGCATTCCAGGCTGGTAGGTTCCGGCGATTACTCTTGATTCTAACAACAAGAGCTTTTCTTGGATTTCGCATCCTCCAACATAGCCAATGAGACCGCCTGATGGACCAATTAATCTGTGGGTTGGGATGAATACTGGGAGAGGATTTCTAGACAAGATGGTGTGCAATTCATCTTCACTGATGGATAGAGCCTTTGCAGCTTCTTTATATTGTCTTGTCTCTCCGTATGGTATTGCTAAACAATATAGCCACACTTCTTTTTCTTTCTCAGATTGAGGAATGACTTTCAGTTTGACTGAGAATTGTTTTCGCTGACCGTAAAAGTATTGGTTCAGCTCCATGGTGCCGTCATAGATTGGGAGTGTCTCTTCATTTACCGCGCCGATTGGATCGAATGAGCCAAACAAAAGCCCGGTAAGTCCCTTGTCATGTCCAACAAGAGTGACATCACCCACTAAAGTGTCAAAGACAGAATAGCGTAAAACCATCAAAATTTTCCCTTTAATTGCTTTTGATGACATTATTATTATTTAAATAAAAATAAAATGCAAATGCACTTTGTTCAAAAATATTAATATTTTTAAATTATAAAAATGTTGCTTGACCACTGACGATTTCGTAAATTTTGAAGGCGATCATAAAGACTGCGAGGATGGTTATTACTACTCCTGTTACGAAATATTGAGTCTTCTTGCTGACTCTATTTGCAAATATCGCTGAAAGCTGGGCAAAGAGCATGGTTAAGATGATGCAAACCGCTAAAGCAGCCCACTCCTGCCAGGTATGGAATCCCCATAAGCCTGCTGTTATGTCTGCAGCTTCAGTTGTTGCGATTGTGACGAAATGGGTTGTTGCCCCGACAAACGCGGTGACAGACATGATAAGAACCGATGTTCCAACCGCCATCTTAAGTTCGTAGCCAAGCAATGCTGTAAGAGCGAAGAGAAGCATCATGCCTCCTCCTGCTCCACAGAATCCACAGATAAAGCCGATTACTGCGCCCATGATGATGGACATGATTAGCTTATATTTCTTGGAATGTTCTTTTGGTTTTTCTTCCTCTTTTACTTTCTTGAATAAAAGTGAGATTCCTACTCCTAAAGTTGCGATGACATTAAACCATCCAACGGCTTTTGCTGGAGATAATTTACCGATAAATGTGCCGATGATGCAGAAGACTAAAACAATCGACATCATCAAGAAGCCGTTCTTTAGATCGATGTTCTTGTGTTTTGCATAGACCACTGCAGATACAGCAGAGGCAAGGACATCACTTGCTAAAGCAATTCCAATGGCCTCAAATGAATTGATGTGAAGGAAGGTTGTAAGCATTGGAGCAATGACTGCAGCAGCAGAAAGCCCTGCAAGACCAGTGCCAACTCCCGCTCCAAGTGAAGCGATTAAACATACAATTGAGAAAATGAACACTTCCATAAAACGCAAGGATTGTAACATACAATTATAAAAAAGCCCTCTACAAATTGTAGAAGGCAACATTTGTTTATTAACGGTTGGTTAATGTTACTAATGGGGTTAACGATGGGGGTAACTCTTCTGAGATGGTTTCATTTAGACAAGTGAAGGCGACGTCCCTGATGTTTTCTTCAGTTGACCCGCTTAATTCATCATGCGAGAGAGTCAAGCATCCAATGCCAGTATCAACATAGGCGAATAAGAGGGTTGTTCTTTCATTGAACCCGTTTAATAGAGCGTATGACATCTCGTTTAATTCCAAACAGTCAAAGACTGCGGTAAAGGCAAGTCTGCCTGTTGGGAAGACTGTCATGTTGATGAAGACATCCGCATCATCATAACGGTCAACGGTGAGATGGAGGCCCATGTAATAGGTATCTTCTACGATTGATGATTCTTCGTAGTCAAGACCCATTGTGTCCACGGCCTTCTCGAATAATTCTTTTGCTAATTCCAGTTTAATTGCCATACTTACCAACCAAATGAGGATATGATTAAGCCAAGGTAGTA
>JAKSVD010000054.1 GCA_024408305.1 Bacilli bacterium
CAGGTATTGCATCTCGTTATGAAATCCAGGCTATGCAGGCTCTTAACGTTGTTGCATGTCCAAAACACTTCATCTTCAACGATGAGGAAACAAACCGTAACGGTATCTCAATCTGGATGAATGAGCAGGCTGCTCGTGAAATCTATCTCGCTCCATGGGAAGAATCCTTAAGACCAGATAGAGCAAACGCACACTCACTCATGACTTCATTCAACCGCGCAGGTGCTATCTGGACATCAGCATCATCCGACTTGATGGAAGACATCATGAGAGGCGAATGGGCATTCGACGGATGGACATTAACCGACATGGCAGGATCCAACGGTAAGTTCTACATGGTCTACGATGATGGTTATATGAATGGTACAGACTGCTTCCTTGATAAGGCAACTTACGATGATATGACCCCAGAAATGCGCAATTCACCAACCTTCAACCAGAAGCAGCGTGAATCAATGCATAGACTCCTCTACGTTACAGTTAACTATTCAGCCGCAATGGATGGATATTCAACTTCAACTAAGATGGTCAAAGTCGCTGTTCCATGGAAAGTTGGATTAAAGGCATTTGAGATTACAGCAGGAGTTCTTGCAGGAATTGCAGCAGCCCTCTATGTAACAGGCCAGGTCTTAACCTTCGTTTCCAAGAAAGAAGACTAACAAACCAAACAAAAATGGATGCCAGATAATCTGACATCCATTTTCTTTTGTCTTCGCTTATTTTTTGTTGATGATATTAAGGCCGATAGCTCTATATGGGGCAAGCATATCATCGGATGCATCTGTCACGATCAGATCATATTCTTGGAGTGCGGCAGATTGGAATGTTGCTGGCTTTCCGAATTTTGATGAATCGACGACCAAAATATTGCACGCACTTTTACTGAGTGCTGCTTTTTTGAGCATTGCGCTGGTGTCTGAATATTCATATGTTCCCTCAGGGGTTATCGCTGCACATGACATTACGCAGACATCGAACCTATGTCGATAGATAGCATCGATTGTGGTGGTGCCAACGGTTGCCTGAATGCTGTAATCAACCTTGCCACCAATTAAATACAATGACGCTTTTGGGGAATTCTTTCCGATTTCGTTAAGGATTCTAATTCCGTTTGTGAAGACGTTCTTTTCTGATAGCTCCATTGCTTTTGCTACATATAAAGCGGTGGTGGAGTTATCTAGGAATAATGTCTGGAAGGCTGGGATGTATCGGACTGCGTATCTAGAGATTAATTCTTTTTCTTTTTTGTTTCTTGTCTCTCTAACGTCAGTTGAAACTTCTTCTCCCTCATCGATATAGACAGCCGCGCCGTGGATCCGTCTTACGATCTTGACTGTCTCTAATTCATTGAGGTCGCGTCTTACCGTCGCCTCACTGATATAGAGGTGCTGAGCAATTTCTTGGACGGTCGCCTTTCTCTTCTCTTTCATAAACGCGATGAGCTGTTGTCTTCTGCTGATGTCTATCATATTTGATCTCCTATTGAAAATAGTATACTACTATTTGTGAAATAATCGATGAAAGATTTGCTCATTTGGAATATGAAAATAAAGTGATTTGTCTATTTTTCAATCAAATCATTCAAATAAGTTGAAAGAACTATTGTTCTTAGTATATAACCATATCAGTTATAGTCGGTGGTATGTCCACTGATGAGAATTTAAGAAGAACAAAAATTGCTTAGTGGCAGTTTTAATGGGGACTAAAATGAAAGTATTATCTATCGACATAGGCGCTTCATCTGGCCGATTCATTGTCACATCATATGTCGATGGATGTTTTTCATCTTCCGAAACATATCGTTTCCCAAATGGCGCTATCGAAAGAGATGGTCATTTATATTGGGACATCGAAACCACAATCAATCACATTAAAACCGGCTTAAAGATTTCCATGGGCCTCCACAAAGATATTCAGTCAGTTGGAGTGGATACATGGGGAGTCGATTATGTTCTTCTAAAAAATGGCAAAAAGGTTTCTGATCCATTTGCATATAGAGATATCCGCAACGAATTATCTTTGAAAGAATATGAATCCTCGCATTCATACAAGGAAATCTATGATGAGACCGGAATTCAAAAGCTTCCGTTCAATACAGTCTTCCAATTGATGGATGAGGTTAAAAGAGGAGTGGAATTCGATTCCTTCCTTCTTATCCCTGATTACATCAATTATATCTTAACCGGAAAAGAGTTCATCGAGCTCACAAACCTAAGCACCGGTGCGATATATAATCCAAAAACAAGAAGCATCTCAAAATCAATTCTCAAAACTATTGGAATTGATGAAGATAAGATTCCGGAAATCATATATCCATCAATGCTTGTTGGAACATTAAAGCAAGAATTAATCGAAGAATTAGGGATATATGAAATTCCTGTTGTAAGCGTTGGGTCACACGACACAGCATCAGCGGTTGCCTCCATCTCCTTAAGCGAGAATAGCGCATATCTCTCAAGCGGAACATGGTCGCTTCTTGGCATCGAATTAGATGAGCCGTTAATCAGCGAAGAATCATACAAGATGAACTTCACAAACGAAATCGGATTGAATCATTCAATCAGATTCTTAAAGAACATCATGGGCCTATTCATCGTGCAAGAACTCAAGAAGGATCTAGAAAAGAGCAACCCTGGATTAAGCTTCCAGCAAATGCAAGACGAGGCCTCAAAAATCGAAGATAACGATATCTACATCGATGTGAATGACGATATCTTCCAAAGGCCGTATGACATGCTTAACAAATTCTATGAATATTTGAAGAAAACCAATCAATATTCTGGTGAATTGAGCTATGGAAAGATTACTAGAATCGTCTATGAATCAATGGCCATGAAGTACCTCGAGGAAATCAAGAACCTCGAGAAGCTGAGTGGAAAGAAATATAGCGAACTTGTTGTTATCGGCGGAGGCTCAAACGCAAAGTGCCTCAATCAAATAATAGCGGATACATTAGGAATCAAAGTTAGCCTCGGGGATAAAGAGGCAACAGTAGTGGGCAACGTCTTCGCCCAGGCAATCTACCTCAAGGAATTCAATTCACTTACCGAGGCAAGAAGCGAATACAAGAAGACGCTGAATAGAGAATCATATGAGCCTAAGAGAGATCTCCCAGGCAAATATAAAAAGTACTTGGAGGTAACAAGATGAGAGACATCGAAAAAGAGTACCAAATTGCAAAAGAACAGTATGCTGAAATCGGCGTTGATGTCGATAAGGCTTTGGAGAGGATGAATGATTTAAGAATCTCTCTTCATTGCTGGCAGGCAGATGACGTCATCGGTTTCATGAACTGTGATGCATTATCAGGAGGCATCCAGACAACTGGAAACTATCCTGGAAAGGCAAGAAACATCAAGGAATTAAGACAGGATCTCGAAGAAGTCTTATCAATCCTCCCAGGCAACTATAACGTCAATTTACACGCAATTTACCTTGATACTGATGAGAAAGTAGATCTTGATGAAATCGAACCAAGACATTTCGCAGGATGGGTTGATTGGGCAAGAAAGAACAACGTTGGATTAGATTTCAACCCAACATGCTTCTCACACCCAATGGTAAGAGATGGATTCACCCTCTCCTCCCCAGATAAGGCAACAAGAGATTTCTGGATCAAGCACTGCAAGAAATCGAGAAAGATTGCTGAATACTTTGGAAAAGAACTCGGCATCACATGCTGCACAAACTTCTGGGTACCAGACGGCATGAAGGATATCCCATACGATAGATTAGCCTATAGAGCTAGACTCAAAGACTCATTAGACCAGATCTTCGAAGAAAAGATCGATCCAAGATATGACATCGATTGCGTTGAATCAAAAGTCTTCGGAATTGGCGTTGAATCATATACACCTGGATCAAACGAATTCTATTTTGGATATGCAACCGCAAACCAGATTGGATTAACACTCGACTCAGGTCACTATCATCCAACCGAATACATCAGTGACAAGATCTCAAGCGCATCATTGTATGTTCCACATATCTTGCTCCATGTCTCTAGACCAGTTAGATGGGATTCAGACCACGTAGTTATCTTCGATGATGAATTAAATGAAATTGCAAGATCACTCGTTAGAAACGACATCATCAAAATGACAAGCGTCGGACTCGATTACTTCGATGCCTCAATCAATAGAATCTCTGCATATGTCGTCGGTGTTAAATCAACACTCAAAGCATTCTTGAGAGCGTTCTTAGAGCCAGTTGAACAGCTCAAGAAGATTGAAGAAGAAGGCAACTACACAGACAGAATGTTCATTACCGAAAGATTAAAGACAATGAACTTCGGCGCAATCTTCGACTATTACTGCTGGAAGCAGGGTAAGCCAGTCGGATTAGAAGCGTTAGACGAAATCCACAGATACGAAAAGGAAATCTTATCAAAGAGAGGATAAAACAATGAAAGTATTAGAAGCTGCATTTATCAAAGGATTCATCAGAATCTGCGCAAACGGATATGCAAAAGGCTGGCACGAAAGAAACGGTGGAAACCTCTCTTATAGAGCTAGACCAGAAGAAATCGAATCAGTTAAAGAAGAACTCAACGAAAACGCTCCATGGAGAGAAATCGGTGCAACAGTTCCAGGACTTGCTAACGAATATTTCGTTGCAACTGGTTCAGGCAAATACATGATGAACGTTGCATGCGATCCAGAAGACAGCATCTGCATCATCAAGGTTGACGAAACCGGAACAAAGTTCAAGATCGTTTGGGGCTTAGTCAACGGCGGTAGACCAACTAGCGAACTCCCATCACACTTAATGAACCTCGAAGTCGTTAAGGCAAGAACAAATGGAGCATACAGAATCGTCTATCACGCACACTGCACAAACATCATTGCTCTTACATTCGCCCTTCCATTAGAGGATAAGGTATTCACACACGAGCTCTGGGAAATGGCAACAGAATGCCCAATCGTCTTCCCAGCAGGTGTTGGAGTGGTCCCATGGATGGTTCCAGGCGGAGAGGAAATCGCAATCGCAACCTCAAAGCTCATGAAGACATACGATATCGCAATCTGGGCGCACCATGGCATCTTTGTCACAGGACCTGATTTCGATACAACTTGGGGACTTATCGATACAGTTGAGAAGTCCGCAGAAATCCTCGTAAAAGTCTATTCAATGACCGGCGGCAAGAAGACACAGACGATCACAGACGAAGACTTCAGACAATTAGAAGGACCATTCAACGTTAAATTCAACGACGAATTCCTTGGCAAATAATTATCAAAATTAGGAGGCTCAACATGTTGAACATCACTAAATTCACATGCGAATTCTTGGAAAAAGATATCTTAACAGATAACAAAGCTCCAAGTTTCCGCTACATCGTCTCTAGCGATAAGAACGGCGTTACAACCAAATCAGTCAAGGTGTCATGCAATGGCTGGATTGGCGAGACTGTGGACGCGCTTTCTATTGTTTACGGCGGAAAGGAATTAGAACCATTTTCAACATACGAAGCAACTATCGAAATTGAAGACTCAGAAGGCGAAAAAGCTTCAAAGAGCATCTCGTTTGAGACTGGCTTCTTGGGAACAGGCTGGAAAGCTCAGTGGATTACATGCGGAAGCTATAATTTCACCGAGAAGCGTGTTTCTCCTATCCCAATGGTCTTCAGAAAGAAAATCGCATTAGGAGAAGAGGTAGAAAGCGTTCAACTCTTTGCGACCGCTTTGGGTATTTATGATGTTTATGTTGACGACACACACATCTCTAATACTTACTTCGCTCCTGGCTTCACATCATACAAAACACATCTCCAATATCAGAGATATGATTTAACCCAATCAACCAAAGACGGATCTAGCCTATATATCAGCGTTGCTGGCGGCTGGGCTGTCGGTTCTTACGTATTTACTCGTGTTAACCGCGTTACAGCCCCTAGACAGGCTCTTTATGGTGAAATCCACATTAAATATAAAGGCGGAAAAGTGGACATTATCCCAACAGACACATCATGGGAAGTTGGAATGAATGGACCTATTTCTATGGCAGACATATACGATGGAGAAACCTACGACGCTCGTATCTCCCTTTCAGGCGTCGATTTCTCCAGCGCGTCTGTTGAAAACGTCAAAATCAATCCAACAATCGAAGCTGATTATGGCTCACCTGTCATCGAACACGAGCATCTTGCCCCAAAATTCCTTCACAAGGATTCTAAGGGCGGTTACGTTTATGACTGCGGCCAGAATTTCGCCGGTATCGTAAAACTCAGAATCAAAGGCGCTAAAGGTGGAGAATTCATCAATGTCAAACATGCTGAAATTCTTCAGACTAATGGCGATTTGAATACCCTCTTCTTAAGAAGCGCTAAATGCGAGATCAATTACACATGTAAGGAAGGCGATCAGGAATATTCCCCAACCTTCACATATATGGGTTTCAGATATATCGCCGTTTATTCTGAGAACTTACCAATTGAAAACATCGAGATCGATCCTGTCGCCCTCTATTCTGATATTGAACAAATCGGCGACTTCGAATGTTCAAACCCATTGATCAATAGATTACAGCAGAACATTATCTGGTCATCACGTTCCAATTTTGTTGATATCCCAACAGATTGCCCTCAAAGGGACGAAAGAATGGGATGGACAGGCGACATCGCTGTATTTGCACCAACCGCAACATTCAACTCGGAATTATCAAGATGCATGGATAAGTGGTTGAAAGACCTTAAGGCAGAGCAGACAAGGGGTGGTGGTATCCCTAACACAATCCCTAATCAGGGATACGGTTTCCCAGCAACAATGCCAAAGATGGCGATTGACTGGTGGGGAGACGCATGCGTGTTAGTCCCATATCAGCAATATCTTGCAACAGGAAATAAAGCTGTCTTAGAAAACCTTTATCCAACGATGAAGAAATATGTCAAGGCATGTAAATTCTGGGCCAACCTTTTCTCATTTGGACAGTCAAGATACATTTGGAGTGGACCATTATCAACATTCCACTTCGGTGACTGGGTCGCTCCAGACGTACCAAAGATGGGGCAGTGGCAGGCTCGTCATAAATGGACGGCAACAGCAAGCTTAAGAAACACAACAAACCTTTTATCGAAGATTGCTAAGATTCTTGGAAAAGAAGATGAAGCTCGATATTACGCTGAGCTTTCCTCTCATGTGGCAGAGGCATACGTTAATAAATTTACCGACGGAAACGGAAAGCTTAAAAACGAATTCCAGACAGCCTATGTCCTTCCAATCCACATGAATATGTTCAAGTGCGAAGAAACTAAGCTCAAAGCCGCTGAAAACCTCGCAAATCTTGTTAAAAACAATGACTACTGCATCGGCACTGGTTTCCCAGGCACACCATATATTCTCTTTGCATTAGCTGATAACAAACAAGAAGACACGGCATTTAAGATGTTAACCAACACAAAATGTCCTTCATGGCTATATGAAGTCAAGACAGGTGGCACAACCATCTGGGAAAGATGGGATGGTCTTGATGAAAATGGAAACTGCGACATCCAAGACGATGGCACAGGATCCGTTCCAATGATCTCCTATAACCACTACGCAAGCGGAGCCGTTGGAGATTTCTTCTATAAGAGAATCGCGGGCATTGAAGCGCTTGAAGCAGGATATAAATCATTCCAGATTAGACCTGTTGTCGGTGGCGACATTACTAGTGCTTGCGCTTACACAAATTCCCCATACGGAAAAATTTCATCCTCATGGAAAATCGAGGGGAATGAATTCTTACTTGAGATTGAGGTACCAGTAAATACAGAGTGTACAGTTAAACTTCCTAACGGCGAATCAACTACCGTTACAAGCGGCAAGCACTCGTTTAAGACTTCTATCTAAATACTGAAAAAGGTAACTGTCTTTTTCCCTTTCAACAGTTGCCTTTTTCTTTTTGTCTCAACAAGAAGAATGGAAATATGCACTTTTTGCACGGTTTTTTCCTGAAAAACAAAAATATTTAGGAAAAAATACAAATTTCTCTCTAGTAATATAGTGAAGGCCATAACTTCAATTTATTAGATATCCTGATCAACACTTTTGGACATCATACTCGAAATCGTTTGCTTATGGGGGTCTTGCATAATATAATTATGACCTGCCTTAAGGAAGGATTAGGGCAAAAATCACTCTCTTATAGTCGCACTAGATGCGATTCTGAGACCAAATTAGGAGGTGCAAAAATGAAGAAGTACGAGATCATGTACATCCTCAAAGCAGATCTTGACGATGCTGCTCGCAAGGATGAGATCGCCAAACTCCATGGAATCCTTGAGTCAAATGGCGGCAAGGTTACTGATGTTAAAGAGTGGGGCGTTAAGGACTTCGCTTACGTCATGAAGAAGCAGACAAAGGGCTACTACGTTGTCATCAAGGCTAGCGCAGAAGTTGCTTGTTTGAACGAATTCTCACGTTTAGCAAAGCTCGATAACTCAGTTATCCGTTTCCTTATCACAGTCGACCAGGACTAATTAGCTAAACACTAAAGGAGATCACCAAATGCTTAATCGTGTAATTTTGCAGGGCCGCTTATGCGCAGACCCAGAACTTAGAAAAACAACTTCAGGCATGGCCGTAACATCCTTCAGAATCGCTTGCAACGACAGTCGCAAGGGTCCTAACGGCGAAGAAGTTACCCTCTTTATGAACTGCACAATGTTCGGTGCAAAAGGCGAAAATTTTGCTAAGTTGTTCCGCAAGGGATCAATGGCAATCGTAGAAGGTAGACTCACATCAAGAAAGTACACAAATAGAGCAGGTCAGGAAGTCACAACATTTGAAATCAATGCTGAGAACTTCGAATTCTGTGATTCAAAGAGTGCTAATGGTGCACAGCCATCAGGCTATACATCAGATGCTCCAGCATCAGCACCAATGAGCCAGGTTCAGGCAAGTTCAGGCAACCTTGATTCAATTGACGTTGTTGACGACGATCTTCCATTCTAAAACAGAAAGGATTTGAAAGTTATGGCATTCAAGAAAATGAGACCACGCAAGAAAGTCTGCTACTTCACAAAGAACAAAGTTAAGTACATTGACTACAAGGACGTCGAACTCTTACAGAGATTCATCAATCCAGACGGAAAGATCA
>JAKSVD010000055.1 GCA_024408305.1 Bacilli bacterium
CCTTTTGTTGCGTTAACGCTGAAGGAAACGTTTGTGGTATTTGTCCCGCCAATGCTCAACGTTCCAACGCCATCAGATGCATTCCATGTACCGGTTGATGGAACCATCTTATCGAGTTCGTGGATTTTGTCTGATGGAGCGTCTGATGTTCGTACGATTTCGACTGCGGTGATGTAATAGCCTGAACTTACGGTAATATTCAAGGTGTTTCCCCAATAAAGTCTTAGAGAATCACTAGATTTATAGTACATCGGATCGTTACCGCTGGAATTTGTGCCAAGAGTTGCCGAGAACGTCACCGCTCCTGCGCTGATTGATCTATCAAATTTTGCGCTATCAGCACTGGTGTAGCCCTCAAAAGAGAGGGATGCAAATTTTTCGCCGTCTCCTGTATCACCCTCATCGGTTGTGCCGCCTGTTCCGGTTCCGCTATCGCCGGATTCGCCGGTTAGATAAACGTCATATTCAATTGCGATGCCATCATCCGTGTCGTATGCATAGATGTCGATGCTGACTTCTCCGTTGGCAGAGAGATAATAGGCTGCGGCATAATCGCTTTCGTTTTCTCTTGGGAAGGAAGGATCTTCCTTACATCCAGCAGGAAGATATTCAATGCCTTCAGTTACGGCCTTCTCATAAGTTTCTGCATCCGCAATACATGCAGTCCAATAGATGTCGTAATCACTATCGTAATCATAATCTTCTCCAGAAACTGCTGAACCAAAGAGGTTCTGAGCGATGCCCTCAATCATGGAGATGCACTGAGAATTGCCATAAGTCAATTCATAATCGCCAGTTGGGTCATCCCCTCCTGGATTTGATGGATTATCGTTTCCTGGCTCATCCTCTAATAAATAGATATCGTATTCTACGATTGTGCCATATCCCTCTTCTTCGTATGCGTAGATATCGATGTTGACCTTGCCATCTGCCCAAAGGTAATAGATTCCATATACTCCATCTTCATTTTCTGCAGGATATTCAGGATCAACATATGCTCCAGCTGGAAGGTATTCAACAGCCTCTTCAATTGCGATTGATGGAGCGATATTTTTGCCAGCCTCATCTGTCCAGATGCACATGACATAATAATAATCATTGAGCGAATAATAATCCCAATCTTCGCCTTCCTCTGCTGTGCCAAAGAGGTTTGTTGCAATTTCTTTTGTGGCTTGGATGCAATCTCCGTCTCCATATGTGATCGCACCTTCTAATGGACCATCGATTGGATCATCGTCGTCATCTTCTCCTGGGTCGTCGATATCCTCGGCTAAGACATAGACATCGTATTCGACTGCAACATTTCCATCTTCGGTATCGAAGGCGTAGACATCGACGCATAAATCGCTGTTATTTGATAAGAAATAGGCAGCATAGAATTCAACTCCAAAGAGTTCAGTCACTCCAGATGGATATTCTGAGTCATATTTGAAGCAGTCTGGGACATATTCCTCCGCTTCTTTTCCGGCTTTTTCAATTGTGCTGTTTTCCCAGATTGCGCTGGTGACATATGTGTCGTATTCAGCGTCATATTCATAATCAACGCCTTCTTCACATGACCCAAACAGGGCTTTTGAAATTTCCTTGATCGTTGCTAAAGCTTCTTCTGATTCCTTGGTTGTTGCTGCCTCATAATTATAAGAATTATCGCAGACTCCATTATTTGCTCCGCCATTACCTTTCGATGTTGAGTTTCCTCCTCCGCACGAAACTAAAAGCGAAGTGCTTGCTAATACTAATAATAATTTTGATTTCTTCATAGGGCGTTCTCCTTATGTGCGCATTATAATGTGTGCACGAGATTTTTAAATGATTATTTGATTTTAAGGCTCTGTTTATTATATTTAATCGTTTGTACTGGTAACCTAAAAGAAGACACACATCATTTTAGCAGGAGACACGCTTATCAAAATACCTACACACAAGAATGATAAAATAGAAGCAAGGAGGAAAGATTACGTTCTATACGACACGACAAAGAATATAGTTTCTTAGCAAATGGCCCTTCTTCTTTTAATCCTTTAAAGACGTGATTGGAACTACATATACTCCATCTGGCCTCTTATATGCTGCGTTTGTCATTCCGCATATAACGCATAATGTTTTTGCGGATTCTCCGCCTTGTTTGACAATTAAATCGTTGATTCTCTTTAAATTATTTGCAGCATCTTCTATTTGATTTACTCCAAGTTTTATTTCAAACCCACACCAGGAGCCATCTTCCATTTCTATGACTGCATCAATTTCATTACCGTTGTAATCTTGATAATGATAAAGCTTCGCATTGAAGGATGAAACGTAAGTGAGCAAATCTCTTTCAACCAACGACTCAAAAAGAAATCCCAAATATTCTAAATCATCTAACAGTTTTTCTTTGGTAAGATTCAACAACGCGCAGGCCAATGATTGATCTACAAAATGTCTTTTTTCACTTTGCTTAACCCTAAGCGAAGAGCGTAATTTGTTTGCGAAAGGAGGTATGTTCTCAATTAAATATAGTTTGTTGAACAAGTTCAAATAATCGGTGATAGTATCAATGTTTATATCATCAAAATCTTTTTCCTTGATATCATTTTTAAGAGTTTTATTTGTCACTGTGGTTGATTCGTTTCTTGCAAGAGATCTTAGCAGTAATTCAATCTTGTGTGCATCTCTTTTGATGCTATCTGCTTTGTAGATATCCTCTCCCAAAACCGCTTTTATATATCCTTTAGATAGCAACATCCCTTTCTTCTCGTCCATGCCAATGGAAGCGGGCCAACCACCGACCAACACATAACTGATAATCTTTTCAAAGCTTACTTCACCGGTAAAAGTATCAATCATTTTGTTTTCGCAGAGGTCTTTTAGTGATATTTTTCCATCAGAATATCCACATTCATAAAGTGACATCGGTCTCATCCTGAGCCTTGCAATTCTGCCTGTTCCAGAGTGAATGTATTTATCCTTATTTATGGTAGCTTAGCCAGTTAATACAAATTGTCCTTTTTCAACAGTTTCATCGACCTTTACTCTTACTGCATCCCAGATGGTTGGCACTTCTTGCCATTCATCAATAAGTCTTGGTTTATCTCCAACCAAAGCTAAATCAGGATTTATCATTGCTAATTTTTTATTGTTGAAATTACCTTTTTGATCAGCAAGAAGAAACTCACTGTTGGAATGATATTTGCTTGTCCATGTTTTTCCGCACCATTTTGGACCTTCGATTAATACAGCGCCAAATGTCTCTAGATAAATTTCAAGATTCTTATCGATGATTCTTTTTCTATAATTATCATTTTTCATAATACGCCCCTCCGAATATATCGCAATAATCCGAGAGTTTTGTAAATATCATTCCGATTGTTTTCTATATTCTGTTCCGAACGTTTTTGTGTTTAAATCCGATATTTTATACAACAGCTTTTTAATAACAAAAAAGGTGCTCATCATCGAATGAACACCATTTTCTTAAGCAAGAGAATTGAAGATTGTCTCGCAGGTTGTTAAGTATTTTGCTTCTTTTGGCTCAAGCATGTAGACGTTTGAGGAATTGTAGACCGGATTGAGGTACATTGGGTACTTATCCAAGAACTGGGCAAATGTTAAGGAGGTAGATATATCACCACTGTCGAAATAGATTTCATTAGGGTCAGAGGCGCATTCCTCATATAACTCAACAACACCTTTAAGGCATGGGGAATATCCGATCGCGCAGGCATTATCGAAGGCATTTTCAGGATTGAGCATGAAATTGATGAAGGCGTTAGCTAAATCATAATTCTGACAGGTTGTTGGGATGATCATCGAATCGAAGAATGCGGCGGTTGTATCAGGAACATAACAGTTAAAGTTAACGTTGCCATCAAAATTTGCCTCATCATAGACAAGAGCAAGGGTGTCGAAGAAATCGCCAAGCTGGGTGAAGCATAAATCTAGAGCGCCGGTTGCGACGTTTCTCTTTAATGCGTCATTCCCGAATTCATCGAATTTGACCTCTTTTAAAGCGGAGACAACATCATTCTGGATTTCGTTTGATAGGTCTCCTTCATGAGAAGAGGATGCATAATCGGTGATATTTGGATCATAGCCATTAGCCATTAGGTAAGAGGAGACGATCCATCTAGATGTATCATACATTCCAATCTTATGTGGAGTTGAATAAAGACTTCTATTATATAGAGCCTCGAATCCATTTGATTTAACAACACTCTCAGTATCTGGCTTTGAGGTGTTATAAATCATCGTGTAGGCACCCCAGAAATATGGAAAATAGTAGGTTGAGAATGGGTTGTTATCATCATCGACCATATATTTATCGGTCAATGCCTTTAAATCATCGGTGTAGATGGTGTCGTATTGCTGGATATATGGATAAGCGTCATTCTTGATATCCGCTTCCATGAGCCAGCCTTCTTTATAGAGCTGAGTTACTGCATAGTCGCCAGGGATTGCAACATCGTACTGGGTGGTGTTTGAAGTGATCTTCTGATACATGGCTTCAGACGATGTAACCACCTCTAGGACTACTTGGCAGTGATATTCCTCTTCAAATTTTGCAACCACTTCATCTGAGATATATTCGCCCCAGTTAAGGAGATAAAGAATGTCAGATGGAGTCTGAAGGACAAGGACCGCACCTATGGTGAAAAGAGCTAAGAATGCAAGGATTGCGATAATCTTTTTCATTATTTCTTCTCCTTTCCCTTCTTGTTTGTCTTAAGCGAGATAAACAAGACG
Source organism: Bacilli bacterium (assembly GCA_024408305.1). Taxonomy (GTDB): domain Bacteria; phylum Bacillota_I; class Bacilli_A; order RFN20; family CAG-826; genus UBA4951. The sequence goes on from JAKSVD010000055.1 coordinate 4,723, forward strand.
ATTCCGAGTGTGACGAATGTCAATAAAGCGTTGAAAGCATAGCTTCCTGCAGAGAAATTCTTTTTTGTGTAGGAAGAATAAACATAGTTGGAGAAATTTGAGAATCCGTTACCCTGGGTATAGAAAGAGATAACGAAGTCATCGATTGATAAGGTGAAGGCGATTAATGCGCCCATAAGGATTGCGGTGCCTAAGCTTGGGATAACAACCTTGAACAAAGCGCTTGCTGGTGAACAGCCTAAATCACGAGCGGCTTCAAATAGGGTTTCATCAGTCTGCTCGAGTTTTGGAAGAATCATCAAGATGACGTATGGCACGGTGAAGAAGATATGGGCAACGAACATCGAGGTGAATCCGAATATTCCAGGGATCAATGGCTTCAATAAAGAGAAGATAATCATCAAGGAGATGCCGGTGACGATTTCTGAATTGAGCATTGGGATATCGTTTAGGGCATCCATTGCTTTTCTAGCTTTTCTTGATAAAGCGTTGATACCGATTGAAGCGAATAATCCGATGATTGTTGCTACAAACGTAGTCCATAAAGAGACAAGCAAGGAATCTAAGATCGTTGTGTATAACTGGCGATTAGTGAAGATTTCAATATAGTTATCGAAGGTGAATCCACCCCAAGATAGTGGTGAAATCGAATTCGCCGTCTTATTGAAAGACTGATAGATGATGATGAAAATCGGCATGTACATAAGAGAGAATACGAACACGACGAAGAGGGCTTGGAGGATGCCCACTAATTTGTTTTTCCAGCTGTTTTTAACTAGCATTAGTGTTTCCTCCTACCGGTGAATAAGCTACTCGCTCCCACTACCGCTAAGATCATAACGGTGACGAATATTGAGAGTAATGAGCCGAAATTGTAGTTGTTTTTCTCGAAAACCGTTTGGATGAGGTTGCCGATAAGACGGACCTTTCCCTGTCCGATTGTCTGAGAGATAGCAAATCCTGTAGCGGCTGGTAAGAATACCATCAAAGTGCCTGATGAGACACCGCTTAAAGATAATGGGAATGTGATTTTCAAGAAGGTCTTCCAAGCAGGAACACCTAAATCTTTTGAGGCTTCAATTAATCCTCTATCCATTTTCTCAAGGACCGTATAGATTGGGAAAATCATGAATGGCAGATAGGTTGTGACGGTAACGAATATTACCGCAGCGTCTGTGCCAACAAGATTGAGAGCCGCTAGAGCGTCCGTGGAGAATAATCTGAGCCATGAGACGATTCTTAGCATTGAATTACTCCACATTGGGAGAATTAGTAAAAGCAGGAATAGAGACTTATTCTTAATCTTTGAGAAAGAGATGAAATAAGCGACTGGATATCCTAATAAAATACAGATTACGACTGTTAAAACTGCAACATACAGCGAATTCCACAAAGCTTTGTAGATGGATGGGTCAAGCATTCTCTTGTAGGCATCTAAAGAGAAAACGGCGGTTGCAAGATTGGTTCCGTTTGTCTGCATGAAGGTGAGAGCAAACATTGCCAAAAGAGGCACGACCACGAGCAAGACGAGCCAGACAAAGTATGGGATAGCTAAACCCTTAAAGCGTTTCATCTTCCTCTTCGAACTCCTTTAATGCGGCTTCTTTTGCCTTGCGTCTGATTTCCTGGATTTCCAAAGGCTGTTCCTCATCTGCGACTTTCATGAGGTGAATCTCATAGAAGTCAACGGATAAGCCGATGGTGTCTCCGACTTCGACGTTCATATAATCCTGAACGAGCAATGTGTTGCCATTGACGTTGACCCAAATCTGGAAGGTAACGCCGGTGAAGACGGTCTTTTCAACCGTACCGACAAGAATTGCCTTCTTCATGTCGTCTTCTAGCATCAAATCCCAGTCTTCTGGTCTGATGACGACGTCAACTACTTCTCCTGGAATAAAGGTGGTTATATATGTTCTAAAATGATTGCCTAAGAAGGATACCCACTGATTTCCGAGGTATGTACCTTCTAAGATGTTAGCGTCGTCAAAGTTAGCTAAGATCTTAGCCTTCTTCTCGCTGATATCTTCGCAATAGATGTTATTTGGGGCCACTGTAAGGCCGATTTCCTCACCGATGGTTAATTTATCTTCTGAAATAATCTTGAGGCTCTTGCCCTCGATATCAACATCAACCTCATAGCTTCCTTCTTTGAATCTGCAGGCTTTGACTATGCCTTTGATTTTAGCAATATCCAAAGAACAGATATCGAAGTCTTCTTTTTCGAGGATGATATAGATTGGATCGTTCGGCATGAAGTCATGGGCAGAAACCTTGAAGGTCTTGCCAAGCATGTTTAGTCTTCTTGCTTCTGGATAGACGCCTCTAAAGATATTAGCCTCACCAATGAATGTTGAAACAAATCTATTGACTGGGGTGTTATAGATATCTTCAGGTCTTCCGATCTGGGCGATTTCACCCTCGTTCATGACAACGATTGTGTCTGACATTACCATTGCTTCTTCTTGATCGTGGGTGACGAAAATGAAGGTAATGCCTAATTTCTTCTGCATTTCGCGAAGCTCAAGTCTCATGGCTTTGCGGAGCTTCAGGTCTAAGGCGGATAATGGTTCGTCTAACAATAAGATACGTGGCTTATTGACGATTGCTCTAGCGATGGCGATTCTCTGCATCTGTCCGCCGGACATCTGAGAAACGTCTCTATCTTCATAACCAGAAAGGTTAACGAGTTTAAGAGCCTCTGTGACTTCTTCTTTAATGACGTCTTCTTTGAAGGATCTCTTGTTGATTTCAGAGATCATCTTGTAATAGACGTCATCCTTTAATGTATCAAGGACCTTATTGATAGCCTTCTTAACTGGAAGTGTTTCAACAAGATTGATTGGAGCGTTCATCTCCTCTTTGATATCACCCCAAAGCTTAGCCTTCTTTTCCTTAATTAGAGAGAGGGCTTTAGTTTCGAACTGATAATATGAGGAGAGTTCTTTAAAGTGATTGATGACGTATTCCTTAACGTCTTTGGGTTTATCAATCATCGTGAGTTTCTTCATGAGGGAATCGATTTCTTCTTCATCGAATCCGTTCTTCTCCATGAGGTTCATGACTCCGATGTCATAAACGTTTGAATAGATGTTATTTCTTAAACCAAAAGCAATGTTGTCATAGACATTGAGGTGTGGGAATAAAGCGTATTTCTGGAATACTGTATTGATTGGTCGTTTGTGGGCTGGGAGGCCTGAAATCTCGACTCCATCTAATAAAAGTGAGCCGGCATCCATGGTTTCGAAGCCACCGATGATCCTAAGGGTTGTGGTCTTACCGCAGCCTGAAGGGCCAAGGAAAGTAACGAATTCGTTTTCGTTAATAGATAAGTTGAAATCATCTAAGATGACATTGTCACCATAGACTTTTCTAACTCCTTTAAGCTCTAAGATTTTACGTGCCATTATATTTCCTCCTTAGGAATATGGTTTATTTGCCTAAACGATATTTGAAGTCTTTGTAACCGAAATCGGTTAATTTCTCCATTGAATCGTCTTTGTGCAAGATATAGATATTCGGCAATGGCATGCCGTTGAATGTATTGTTTTTAACAGTTGTGTACAAGGCCATATCGCCCATGATGAGCATCTGGTTCTCTTTTAGAGGTCCTTCGAAATTGTAATATCCGAAATTATCTCCTGATAAGCAAGTAGGTCCTCCGAGTCTTACCCTATAGTCATAGCCCTCTAAATCGGCCTGATATAATGGAGGGAGATATGGGCACTCGATGACGTCTGGCATATGGCAAGCCGCACTGCAATCTAGGATTGCGATGTGGGTGTCACGGTTATCATAGACGTCTAGGACTCTTGTAATCATATATCCGGCATTGAGGACTGTTGCCTCGCCTGGCTCTAG
>JAKSVD010000056.1 GCA_024408305.1 Bacilli bacterium
CTAAAAATGAGAAGTTTCAGTTACCTATTTAAGGATAGAATCACCTATGTTTGTTTACGTTTCTAGATACTTAGCCAGTTAAATTATCATTTAAGGTAGATAAATAAAACTCTTCTTCGGTATAATATACCCGAAGGGCCCCATTTAGTGGCGGCTTGCTCCCTATTCATTATGACTGAAACAACTGAATCAAAACGCTTTTCCAAGTGGATAACCGTTCAAGCGTATAAACATGACGGTAATTTACATAGACAGTGGTCTCCTGCCTATTTAGCTTTAGAGACCGATGAATTCTGGGCCTTAACATCCAAGGCTTCTTTAGTTACGGAAAGCGATGGAAGAAGATGGATGACCAAGGAACATGCAGTCTTCTATCTTTTCAAGAACAAGTGGCAGAACATAATTGCTATGATGAAAGAGAATGGTGGCATTTGCTATTACGTAAACGTTGCTTCTCCAACAATCATGGATAACGGAGTGCTTAAATATATCGATTACGATCTAGATGTTAAGCTTTTTCCAGATGGCGCTATTAAAGTCCTTGATGAACAAGAATTCGAGAAACACATTGAGACTTATGGCTATTCTAAGGAATTGACCAAAGCAATTAGAAGAAGCTTCAAGGATATTCAAAACAACATGATGCACAAGGAATTCCCATTCAATATCCCAGACGTGCTTGATATCTATCAGAAATTCCTCGATGAGAACCGTCCGTTCCAGGTGAGACAATAATGGAATACACATTCGTTACAAATTCAAAAGAGGAGACAAGACGCTTTGGCGCTACATTGGCGCCGATGTTCATCAGAGGCGATGTTGTTCTTCTTAAAGGTGATTTAGGCGCCGGCAAGACGACCTTTACCGGTGGGGTTGCAGAAGCTCTTCACATTAAAGATCACGTTATCTCTCCGACATTTAACATCATGAAATGCTATGTCGATGGAGACATCCCTTTATACCATATCGACGCATATCGTTTAGAAGGACAAAACATCGAAATCGGCTTAGACGAATTCATTGAAGGCGATGGAGTGTGCTTCATCGAATGGCCTCAGTTCATCACCCCGTTGATTCCTGATGAGGTATTATCCATCACATTGCTCAATGTCGGTGGTGATTCAAGAAGCATCACAATATCTGGGGATACACCTCATTTCGAGGAAATAGTAAATAAAATCAAGGAGGCTTTCTAAGTATGTATAGCATCCTAATCGATACTGCAGATAAGCTTTTAGCCATCGGCTTATCAAAGGATGGAAAGATTGTTGATTCAATCGTCTATGAAGCATGGCAAAGACAGAGCGAATTCCTTATTTCTGAATTGGATAATTTGCTCAAGAGAAACAATATCTCAAGAGAACAGATCCCTTCAGTTATCGCTTCAAAGGGACCTGGGTCATACACCGGAGTTAGAATTGCCTTGACCGTCGCTAAGGTCATGGCGTTCTCATTGGATATTCCTCTATACCTTTCCAGTTCGCTTGAAATTCTTAAAGATTTCTCTTCCCCATCCATCTGCGTGGTAAACGCTAGAAGTAAGAGAAGCTACGTCGGTGTGTACGATAAAGACAATGTCATTCTCGAAGACACTATCATGGAGAATAAAGATCTCCTCTCATATATCGAAGAGCATAAAGACTATAAGGTTTGCGGCGATGTTTCATATTTGGGAATTGAAGGTTACAAGGCCGACGTTCTTGAATCGTTGAACGCATTGATGATTGAGCGCAATAGAGTCGAAGATGTACTTGCTTCAAAGCCTGTATATCTCAAGGACAATTATTAATATGAGTGAATTCGTTGTAAGACACGCTGACGATAACGATGTTACCTCAATATCAAAACTTGAGGAGACTTGCCTTAAAGCCCCGTGGCCGGAAAGAGTAATTCAAGAAGAATTGCACAACAATCCGTGTGCTATCGTTCTTGTTGGCGAAATCGATAATAAAGTTGTCGCATATCTAGATTTCATGATTACATTCGATTCTGCAACGATTTCAAGAATCGCCGTTAATCCTGAATATAGAAGACAGGGCTTTGCTAGAAAATTGATTGATGAAATGATCAATATCTGCGCAAGTCAGGAAGATAAAGTTGAATGGATTACCCTTGAAGTCAGGGAATCAAACGAAAAGGCAATCGGCCTATATAATGCAACGGGATGGGAAAAAGTAACCATCAAGAAGAATTATTACGATGACGGAGAGAACGCCATCTATATGGTGAGGACACTATAATGACAAGAATATTAGCAATTGAATCAAGTTGTGACGAAACCGCAGTGGCCATCACCGAGGATGGCAAACTTTTGTGCAACGTTATTTCTAGCCAGGTTGACGTCCACGCTAAATATGGTGGAGTCATGCCTGAAATCGCATCAAGACTTCACTGTGAGAATATCGACGTTTGTTTAAAAGAAGCTTTAGACACAACTGGATTAAAGTTCGAGGATATGGACGCTATTGCAGTAACTAGAGGCCCTGGCCTTATTGGCTGCTTACACGTTGGGCTTCAAGCCGCAAAGACAATCGCAATGCTATATAACAAGCCATTGATCCCTGTTCACCATCTTGCAGGCCATATCTACGCAAATGAATATGCAGGAGAATTTAAGTTCCCTCTTCTCTGCGTTGTTGTATCTGGCGGTAATACCGAACTCGTCATCATGAAAGATCATTTGGATTTTGAAATCATTGGAGAGACTAAGGATGATGCAGTCGGAGAATGTTACGACAAGGTTGCAAGAGTCCTTGGTATGCCATATCCAGGAGGTCTTCCAATTGATAGAGCATCTAAGCTTGGAGAACACACATATAATCTGCCAGTCCCATTAAGTGGAGATAATTCATTTGATTTCTCTTATTCTGGACTTAAGACAAGCGTTATTAACCTTGCTAATCAACTCAAGATGAAAGGCGAGGAATTGCGTATTAATGATATGGCAAAATCCTTCCAGGACGTTGCTATTGGCATGGTGGTGGATAAAGCCACTAAGGCAGCAAGGAATTATAACGTAAAACAGGTCATTTTAGCCGGCGGAGTATCCGCTAACTCATATTTACGTGAGACAATGAAGAATCGCCTCCAGGGAACCGGAATTGACCTCATTATTCCACCTTTATGGTGCACAACCGACAACGCTGCAATGATTGCTAAGGTTGCTGAACGTTTATATAAGTTAGAGGTCTTTGCTCCATTATCACTTGGCGTTGATCCTAACTGGAAAATTGATGATTATCGCAATTTCTAACTATTTAGTTAAAAATACAAATTAATGGAGTATACTTCCAAACGCATAAAACAAAGGAGAAAAAGGTATGAGCACAATAATCGATGTTCGCACAACTTACGAAGCCTTCGCAAACGGGGCTGACCTCTCCAATTTAGGAGAAGTCGAGATTTATGGATGGGCGAGAACGAATAGAAATTCAGGCCAGATCGGATTCATCGAATTACACGATGGTACTGCATTCAAATCAATCCAGGTTGTCTATTCAAATGATACCGATAATTATGACGCTGTAGCCCATATCACAACCGCTGCAGCAGTTAAGGTTACTGGCACTTTGGTCATGACCCCAGAAATGAAGCAGCCATTTGAAATCCACGCAAAAACAGTCGAATTATTAGGCGATGTTTCAGAGGATTACCCATTACAGAAGAAGAGAACATCCCTCGAATTCTTAAGAGAGATTGCTTATCTTAGACCAAGAGCAAACACATTCCAGGCTGTCTTTAGAGTTAGATCAGTTCTCGCTATGGCAGTTCATTCATTCTTCCAGGAACGTGGATTCGTTTATGTCCACACTCCAGAGATTACTGGCAATGACGCAGAAGGCGCTGGCTCAGTCTTCACAATCTCAACAGAAGGCACGCCACACCCATATACAGATTTCTTTGGAACAAAAGCTTCATTGACTGTTTCAGGACAGCTTCACGTTGAGGCATTTGCATTAGCCTTCAAAGACGTCTATACATTCGGACCAACTTTCCGCGCTGAGAAATCAAACACAAAGAGACACGCATCAGAATTCTGGATGATCGAACCAGAAATGGCATTCACTGACTTAAATGGTGATATGGAATGCATCGAAGCATGCATTAAATACTGTATCAGATACGTTCTTGAGAAGTGCCCTGATGAAATGGCATTCTTCTCAACTTGGATCGAGAAGGGACGCATGGACCAGCTCAATGCAGTCCTCAATACTCCCTTTACCAGAATGGAATATACAGATGGCATAAAGCTCCTCCAGGAAGCGGTCAAGAACGGCCATAAGTTTGATTACAACAAGATTGAATGGGGCATGGACTTACAGTCAGAACATGAAAGATATCTCACTGAAGAAGTTGTTAAGGGCCCAACATTCTTAATCAACTATCCTAAGGAAATTAAGGCTTTCTATATGAGAGAAAACGATGATGGAAAGACAGTTGCAGCATGTGACTTATTAGTCCCAGGAGAGGGTGAAATCGTCGGTGGTTCACAAAGAGAAGAAAGATACGATATCCTTAAGGCTAAGATGGATAAGCTTGGCAATACCCAGGGTCTTGAATGGTATCTTAACCTCCGTAAATACGGTGGATGCAAACACGCTGGATTCGGAATCGGTTTCGATAGACTCTTGATGTATATCACAGGCATCGACAACATCCGTGATACAGAACCATACCCAAGGACTTCAAACGCATTGAAGTATTAATACGATGGACGAGAATAATACACCAGTCACTTCGGGGAGAAGCCCTGAGGAAAAGAAAGCGATAGCAAGAAACAGGACATTCTGGACTATCCTTGCTCTTGATGCGATCCTTGTTATCCTCGTTGCTGTATCAATCGTCAGCATCTTCACTGGAAGCGGAGATTCACCAGTTGACTCCGAACCTGAGACATCACAAATCGCATAAGAAAAGAACTCTTAGCATCTGCTAGGAGTTTTTCATTTACTGTTGCTGTTGGTTCTCTTGCTCAGCCCTAGCTGCGCTTGCAGCATCATCGTAGAAATTAAATCCATCAAGCGTTTTCTTATATGCCGATCTGATGGCTTTTCTCATTTCCTGACCTCTTGCAAGGTATGCCTGAGACATGACGATTAGATATAGAACTGAAATAATAATGAGTATTGCGATGATGTAAGAAGCAAGATGCTCAATCATAAACGTTGGGTTATTCACCTTGTTGATTTGCATTAACGAATAAGTTCCAATGGCGTTCTTTTCCCAAACAAATTCAAATCTGAAGAGCAATTCTCCTGCAATTCCGAAGTGATTTGTTGTGAATCCACCATGTCCAAGGGTGAAGAGCGAATAGATAATCCAAAGAATTAAGACTCCAAGTAATGTTAATAATGCTGGAGTAGATTCTTTAACGAATAATCTTGCATTCTTGATTTTAGCGTATTTCATCGCGGCTTTTTCGTTTGGCAAGATATGGTACTTGATTGGTTCCGCAATTTCGGTAATGACTCTTTCGCCCATCTTATTAGAGACATAGCGAATTAGCATTCCAATGAATCCCGCTAAGAAGAGCAAGACAACGAAAACAACAAGCAATGCGACAAGGAGTTTTCTATCGCTTTCAGACATCTCAAGACTAATTAACAAGGTTGGTAATAAATTCATTATTTCTCCTCCTCGTCTAAGCTTAGATCAATTCCATCAAATTCAGCGAACTTGGAAGTGGTGAGAAGAGGAGTTGATGGACCCTCAATCTGTTGCTGATTGGATAGATTGTCTGAAAGAGCCTCTTGCGCAGGAGCAGGTTCAGAAGCAGTTAAATCGATCGTTTCGGCTTCCATTTCAAGTCTTTGCTGATTTGGATCAATGCCGATGTTTGGAGTGGAAATTCCCTGATTTGGCATCGCAGGATTTTGTCCGAAATAATTGTTTGTAACGTTATATGTCTGATTGGTATTTGCGTTAGTTGTGCTATTTGAAACGGTAGGGGTTGGCGCAACAGGAGCAGGATTTGGATTAGCTGAGGCCTCAGCCATTCTCACCTTAATCTCTCTTACCTTCCTATCCTCATCAAGTTCGGCAAAGAATGAATCACCTTTAAAGAAACGGATAATTCCTTTGACGCAATAGAATAACCATGCGCCGATTCCGTATACCAAATAACCCAATACAGCTACTAGCAGTATTGGCAATGTAAGGAAGTATACGAGTCCTAATCCAAAATTCTTGATGAATTTAACCATGGTTATATTTTAGTGATTATTTATCCTACTTCGCAAGTTTCTTTGCCTTTAATGAGGCAATTAATGAAGCAACAGACACCGAGACAACGAAAAGAATTAAGAGAATTGGGCCAGTTGTCTGAGGCATCATTGAGTATAATGCAGCGAATAGTAAGATAGAAAACACCAGGAGCAAAATCATAGTGATAATCGATGTTTTTGTGCGGCTTTCAATGAGGTTTTGCAAGGAAAACGCCATGAAATAGAACCCTAAAGCGAAGAATAGATAAGCTAGTTGAACGCTTAAAAATGATGTCGCTATCGATACTACTGAAATTAGTATAGACAAAACAGGATAAGCGATTTTCTCCCACTCAAAGCAATTGATTCTTATACCGACTTTTTCGTACACAAAGACGATAATGAAGTGCGAAATAGATGATGATGCCCAGGCAAGAGCAAATAGAATTGTTGGAATGAGTGAATATTCAAACGTCTCATTTAAATCCAATCCAACGTGCGAAACTCCAAACGTCGCCAAAACAGTTTCGATCATATCTAAGCCGTATATTGCTTTGATTATTGGTAGAGATAGATATGTGGAGGCGACACTCCAAACAATTGTGACTAATATAGTTAAGGCAGGAGTGAATTTTGCCTTGCTTAAGGCTCCATAAATGAAACCGGAAACAATAGATGGCAAAATATAGAACAAGGTAGTCGATATATCGAACATTGTCACTAAGAACGGAACTAACAAGGCTGTCGCAATATATACAGTTAGCCATTTCTTGTTAACAAGATACACTCCTAAAGCATTTATTACAGGAAGCACGAGCAGAGCCAAAAACGAACTATATGGAATAAAGCTTAACATTATTGAAAACGCGCCGTTTATGGCGGCCATCATTGCAATGAAGGCAATGTTTTGTAACGGAGTTTTTCTTATCCAGTTTTCCATGTATCTACAATTATGAATGAATTGTAGGAAAAAAACTCGAAAATTTGCGAAATATATAATGTCAAGTCTAGTAGTATTTTTGTTTTAAGGGTAAACTTAACTTTGTTAAGTATGGATTATAAGAGTTTATTAAACGAAAGACAGTATGAAGCCGTTTCGACTTCTTCGCAGTACGTAAGAATCGTTGCTGGCGCTGGTTCTGGCAAAACCAGAGTTTTAACGTATCGTATCGCTTATCTCATTTCTGAGATGAACGTTTACCCTAATGAGATATTGGCAATTACATTTACAAACAAGGCAGCCGGAGAAATGGCTGATAGAGCCGCTAAATTGGTTGATGAGATTCTTGGATACACTCCAAGATTAAACATTTCTACCTTCCACGCTTTTTGTTCGAGATTCTTGAGAATCGAGGCAGGAGCAATTGGATTCCCAACGAGCTTCACTATCTATGATGAGGATGATAGAAACAAGCTTCTTAAAAATATCGGTGTTGAGATGGGCTTCAAAAAAGGAGATTCCTTCATCAAAGAAGCATCTCAATATATCGGTAGAAATAAAACAAAAGGGCTATATCCGGAAGATATCACAATTAAATTTGAGAAGTTCCCAAACGAGAAGAAGTGTTTGGAATTCTATAGGCTCTATGAACAGAGAAAGAATTCAATGCTTGCTATGGATTTTGATGACCTTATGCTTCGAACCATTCAAATTCTTGATAATTTCCCAGATATCAGGGAAAAGTGGAGATCACGTTACGACCATATCCTCGTTGACGAGTTCCAGGATACCAATGACGTCCAGTATAAATTAATGAAGCTTTTAATGCGCGCAGATACTTGTTTGTACGTTGTCGGTGACCCAGACCAGACCATCTATACATGGAGAGGCGCTAATCAAGACATTATGCTTGGATTAGAAAGAAACCATGAAAACGTTGAGACAATCGTCTTAAATGAGAATTACAGATCAACAAAGAAGATTCTTGATGCAGCAAACCATTTAATTGCCCACAACAAAAAAAGAATTCCTAAAGATTTATTTACTAATGCAGCAGAAGGCGAATATATTCAGGCAACAAGTCAGCCAAAGCCTGAGGACGAAGCAAATTGGGTTGCTAGCAAAATATCACAGATTTCTAGAGAACATAGAAACGAAAAAGGGGAACCTATCTTTAATAATATTGTCGTCCTTTATCGCTCCTCGTATCTAACTAGACCTTTTGAATCTGCTTTTAAAGATAGACAGATTCCATACAAGATTTATGGAGGTCTTCGCTTCTACGAAAGAATGGAAGTTAAGGATCTTTTGGCTTACTTCAATTTGATGCTGAATCCAAAGGACAACATCGCTTTTGAACGTAT
>JAKSVD010000057.1 GCA_024408305.1 Bacilli bacterium
GCAAAAAAGTCCGGAGGCCCTGTACATCGAGGCGATGCGAGAGGCCTTTCATTATTTTCTAGCGATTCATTTGATGTCGTTTTGCTCTTCGGGCCTATATATCACTTGTTGAAAAAAGAAGAAAAAATTCAGGTTTTAAAAGAGGCGAAAAGAGTAGTAAAAAGCGGTGGAGTAATTCTTACTTCTTACTATATGAATGACTACGCAATTTTGACCTACGGATTCCTTAAACAAAATATAGTTGATGCAAAGAAACATTGTCAATTCGACCAGGATTTCCATATGTTAAGCGTTGAAGGCGATCTATATTCTATGGTCAGAATTGAGGATATAAACGAGTTCAATAAAGAGTTGTCTTTTGAGAGGATTAAAATCATATCATCAGATGGCCCTGCAAATTACATGAGGACAAAATTGAGAGAACTAAATGATGAGGAATATCAACTGTTCTTAGATTATCATTTTGCCACGTGTGAGAGAGCTGATCTTCTAGGCGCATCAAGCCATCTCTTAGATATTGTGAGGGTTGTAAAATGAAGCCTGTTCGTATTACTGTTGTTCGCATTTCTAGATATCAAGATTTAATCGAAAAATATGAAAACCCTATCCAACACGCTTGTTCAATGGAAGAAGGAATGTCATTCGTTTCTCATGCGGGAGAAATGCCTTCAGGTTTTTGTGCTAGCGCTTGGGGCTCTATCCTGCCATTCGTATCATCACTGATACATGAACAAGGAGATTTTTACGAAGGGTGGATGAAAAATCCGTTAAGCGCAATGATTTCTTGCAATGATGGCTTCCGCCCAGTTTCTTTCTATCTTGAGACTATTGATTAATTGGATTGGCTTCTGAGCTCTTCTTTTTTTGTTATAGCGTTTGAAATTAAAATTGATGAGACGGAAAAAATTAGAGTTGCCGCAAATGTAATGGAAGACATATAAAAGCACCATAAGTGATTGGTGCTATATACTGCCCCAGCAATAAGAGGTCCTACACAGTTGCCGAAAGCAATCGAGGCTTGTCTGATACCCATATGGAAGCCTTTGTTTCCCTCGTTTGAGGAATCAATTACGATTCTAGTATCTGTGCTTGTTGTCAAACATTTGGAAATATAGAAAATCGTGTATGTTGTATACATCGCCACAAGGAAACTTGAGGCTGGGATTAGGAATGTAATAAGCACCGAGATAGAAGATATTCCTATCAAGAAACAATGTACAATCCTATAGTTGATTTTGCATTTCTTAGCTAACAATGTATATATCAAAGATGCGACAACACCACTTAATGCTGTGACCATCATTATTGTTCCTAAATCATTGCTATTAAAGCCAATTTCGATTATGTATTTTTCGGCATATTTAGTTGTCATTATTGTTGAAATTGTTGTTAATGCGATAACGCCAAAAAAAGGAATGAGAGTTTTATTAAAAGATACTAGATTTTGTTTTTTCACCGCGTTTTCCTGGTCGGATTTAAATAGTTTCTTATCTTCTTTTTGTAAAATGAAGAATGTTAAAATGCTTAAAATTGTAAGTAATGAAACTTGAATGATGAAGATATGTTCAAAACTTAAAACTGTATTTGAGTATAGGAAGCCACCTATTTTGTACCCGGCTGCTTCTCCGATGATTTCGATTGGCGCCAGCATTAAGATCAACCTATCACGGGAATTGTTATCTCTTGTTAGGTCGTTTGCAAATGTAGCATAAAACGCCCATGGAGCTGCAACACAGAACCCTCCAAAAAATCTCCAAACGAGAATAAGAGAAGGGATTGTGTTAACGAATCCGAATAAGGCCTGACCTAAAGCGTAGCCAAGTATTCCTAAACATAGTAAAGGAGTTCTTTTAAATCTCTTTGACATCCACCCAAAGAATAACGAACCAACAAACATTCCTAAGGCCATCATTGAGAAGAAGACGCCGTAAAATAAATCGTTCAGATTTAGAGATATAACGTATTCTGGTGTTACAGGGTGGATTAGAGAAACACTAATTCCGTAAACAAAATATAAGACGATTAATAAATAGGCTTTTTTCTTCATGTTATTCTTCAACTGGCATTCCCATGATTAGGTCTAGAATCTTATCAGCGACTTTTCCTGCGTTTCCTTTGTTGCGGACGACTATGTCGGCATGTTTACGATACAAAGGATCTCTTTCTAAATACATCGATTCAAGTGAACCATATTTCTCAAGTAATTTCTTTGATTCATCGCTAGTTAGAATTTTCTTAATTTTTCTTATGTCTCTATCGATGTAGACGATTATCGAATTCTTTTCCAAACTGCTTATGTTTCTTTCTCTTAAAACGATGCCGCTGCCAGTTGTGATAATTTTTCCCGTTTTAGAAGAAAGCTCTTTTATTGTCTTGGTTTCTAGATCGCGGAAGTATCTTTCGTCACGCTTAATTAACAAATTAAAGACTTTTGTATTCTTCTTTTTCTCTATTTGTCTATCTACATCGAGCATGAAAACACCAAGTTTATCTGAGAGTTGCTCTCCAATGTATCGTTTCCCTGCGCCAGGTAATCCGATTAGAACGATATTTTGGTCATTCGCAACGATGTTAAGATATGTCTGCAAGTACACGGCATTATCGTATTTCTTGTTGAAGAAGAGCTCATCCGTTTTAACTCCTTGAGCAACCATCATCATTAAACCGTTTGCATACTTTAGGCCTAATTGTTTCGCGCGTATTAATAATTTTGTTTTATATGGATTATAAATGCAGTCCACAACAGCTTCTAATTCGTGATAGTCGCCTAAATCGATTAGTAAGTCGTCGTCTATGTGAGGCGCCATTCCAACTGGAGTTGTATTGATAATGACGTTCGTCTCTTTTAAATTCTTGGCATCTTCATATGAAACGGTATTGGCATCTTTTGGTGCTCTACTGACTTTTGTGATTGATTTTGCCTTCAAAAGACGACATGCATATTCTGCCGTATTACTGGTTCCACCTGAGCCTAAAATTAATACGTTTTTGCCTTCTATCTTGATGTTGTTATGTTCTAAATTTGTTGTCAATCCAAAAAGGTCAACGTTGTACCCTTTTAATCTTCCGTTTTCATTGATTACAAGGTTGACTGCACCGATTTCTTTTGCAGTTTCGCTGATCTCGTCGAGATATGGAATGACTGTTTCTTTATATGGAATAGTTATGTTGATGCCCTTGAAATCTCTCTTTTTGATAAATTCAATGAAATCAGCCTCATCCAGAGCTTTAATCTCGTAGTTAATTTCATTCATCGATTCGTGAAATTCTTTAGCGTATGTATGTGATGGGTCTCTTCCTACTAATCCGTACTGCATGCGAACATTATATACAAAGTCATACGCGCGTGCATTGAAAACCGCTAACATTCTTATATGAATTTATGAGATAATAGTTTTCGAAGAGAAGCAATATGATTGAAAAAACATTGAATTATATACGAAATTACTATCGGAATGAATTTTCTGGTCATGATTTTCAGCATTCTGAAAGAGTTTATAAAACCGCAATTGAATTGGCAAAAGAGGAAGGGGCCGATGCTGAAATTGTCGCCCTTGCTTCGCTTCTTCATGATGTAGATGACAGGAAACTTTCTCCGTTGACTTACAACGAAAAGACAAATGCAAGAAGCTTTCTTTTATCTTTAAATTTGAACTTAGGATATATTGAAAGAATTATTAGAATCATAAAAGAAGTTGAGTATCTTGGCATCGATTCTGTGAAGCCAACTACTATCGAAGGAATGTGCGTTCAAGATGCAGATAGACTTGACGCACTTGGAGCAATCGGCATTGCTAGAGCCTTTGCTTATGGTGGATCACACAATAGAAAAATGTATGATAAAAATGATCATCCTAAACTAAATATGACTCGCGAAGAATACGTCAACCATAAAGATGGAAATACCATCAATCATTTCTATGAGAAGCTTCTTAGCCTAAAAGATCTAATGAATACAAAATCAGGTAAAATAGAAGCCGAAAGACGCACACAATATATGCTTGGTTTTCTTGAAGAATTTAAAAAGGAAACTGATTAACTTTTTGTTCTTTAGACAATTAACCATCTTTCTGATTGCCACAATTGAATATTGTGTTATCTTTATGTCACTCGATATCGAGCAGTGAGGAAGTATGTTATTTGGAAAACACATCAACAAGTTTTACATAAAGTACCTACCTTTTTTCCTTGCGGGCGTCGTGTCTCTTGTCGTAGTCGATATTCTTAATTTATTTATTCCAGAAGCTTTAGGCGAAATTGTTGGGCTCATGTCTTCTGGAGGTGCTGTTGTATATCAAGACGTTATTGAAATTGCTTTAAGAATCTTCCTTGTTGGCGTTGGAATGATGGTTGGAAGAATCTTCTGGAGACTTAGCCTTTTCTATGCAGCCGGAAAGATGAAATTCGATCTTAGATGCGAGATGTACGATAAAGCAAACAGGCTTTCCCAGCGTTATTATCACCAAGAAAAAGTCGGTAATATCGTCTCTTGGTTCACTTCTGATTTAGAGACAATAGAAGATTATATGGGATGGGGCAGTGTCATGCTTGTTGATGCTGTGTTTTTGACTGTATTAGTGCTCTTCAAAATGTTTACCATGTCCGTCGTTTTATCGCTCCTTGTTTTGTTCCCGATTTTGCTTATTGCTTTATGGGGCTGGTTATCAGAAAAATTCCTTTCCTCGATCTGGCTCGCAAGACAGGCTTCAAACGATAAACTATATGATTTCACGACTGAATCATTCTACGGCATACGTGTTATCAAAGCTTTTGTTAAAGAGAAACAGCAGAGAAGAGCATTCAAAAAAATAGCAAAAGATTGCCAGGATAAATCCGTAAAAGTTGCAATAATTTCCGGCGGAATGGAACGCCTTTTGGACGTTATATTATTCTTGATTTTTGGAATGTTCATGATTGTCGGTGGGTACTTCGTTTACTGGGTCGTTCAGGGCACCCCAAAAACAGTCTTTGGCATTACTGTAAATTTGACTAGAGAAGAGCTAGTTACTTTCATGGGCTACTTTGATACATTGATTTGGCCTATTATCGCCTTGGGTTCCGTTATCGCGATGCATTCTAGAGCAAAAGCATCACTTAAGAGAACCTCAAGTTTTCTTGATCAGGAAGAAGAAATTGTCCTTTCTGATGGAAACGTAGAAATGCCAAATGTTCGCGGTGACATCTCATTTAAGAACTTTAATTTTACTTATCCAGGAAACGATGAACCAAGTTTAAAGAATATTTCTCTAGACATTAAAGCTGGCGAGACAATCGGCATTGTAGGAAAGATTGGATGCGGCAAAACAACTTTAGTTGATTGTCTAATGCGACTATACAATTATGAAAAAGGAACTTTGAGCATTGACGGCGTCGACCTGATGGATGCGAAAATCCAGTCTCTAAGAGAAGCTATTGCTTACGTTCCTCAGGATAATTTCTTATTCTCCAATTCTGTTGATTTCAATATTTCTTTCTCGAACCCAGATGTAGCAGAAGAAAAAATTGTCGAAGCAGCTGAGTTTGCATGCATAGACAAGGATATATCCGAGTTCAAGGATGGCTATAAAACGGTTATTGGAGAACGCGGTGCTACAGTTTCAGGCGGTCAGAAACAACGTATCTCTATGGCTAGAGCTTACCTTAAGGACGCTCCTATTTTGATCATGGATGATTCTGTTTCCGCGGTTGATGTAAAAACCGAGACCAAAATACTTGCTAATATCAAAGAAAAACGCGCTGGGAAAACAACAATTATCATCGCTTCGAGAATTTCGACCGTTTCTCATCTAGATAAGGTCATCGTTTTAAATGACGGAGAAGTTGAAGGATACGGATCGCCAAAAGAACTTTTAGCAACATCTAAAACCTACGCAAAGATGGCTATGCTTCAAGAATTAGAAAAGGAGGAGTGCTAACATGGAAGAAAAGCTTACATTAGCTTCAGAACGCCACCTCCCTCTTCGTAAGGTTCTTTTAAGAATGGTTCCATATCTTGCTAAGGAATGGTTCTCTTTTGTGCTCGCTTTACTGATGCTTGGGCTCCAAGTTCTATGCGGATTGGTCACGCCTTTATTTGAAGAGGGCGTCCTTTCTCTTTTGAATAATGAAACTACTAACCTCACAACATTAGTTGAAAAAACATATAACTTTGCCGGTTTCGACATTACTAAGCCAAATATCGTCCTTTATTACGTTATCACCTTAGGCGTTGCTTTCACCCTCATCTCGATAATGAAGAGCGTATTCCAATTTATTGATACGATAATCTTGTCAAAAGCAGGTGAAAGAATTGTGTACCGCTTAAGAACACAGGTTTACGATCACATTGAATCTATGTCTCAGAATCAGTTATCGATGATGCCTGTTGGTTCCTTGGTCACTAGAGTTTCACACTACACAACAGACGTCTCTGATCTATTCGTTACTACGTTTGTCCAAATTCTTGTTAATTCACTTACCGTTGTTGGCGTATTCATCATCATGATGATCTTATCCTGGAAGTTAGGGCTTGCGATGTTTGGCTTTGTGATTGTTGTTTTCATAACATCGTTCTTCTTCAATAAATATGCCAATAAGTTATTCCATGCTGAAAGAAGGGCGATATCTGACTTCAATTCTAACTTGACCGAATCTTTATCCGGCATGAAGATCATTCAGATTTTCAATCAGGAACAGAATAAGAGAAAGACCTTCGTTGAAAAGGCTGACAACATCTTCAAACTTCGATTCAAGGTTGTCCTTGCTTTCGCTGCATATAGGCCATTTATCACATTCCTCTATTACAGCGCTATCGCAGTCACATTCTTATTGGGACCTGTCCTTTCTTTGACCGGACCTAATATCGTTGCCTTCTACCTATTCTTATCCAATTTCTTCCAACCTGTTCAGCAAATTGCTGACCAACTTAATAACATTCAAAGAGGCGCGACTGCCTTAGAAAGATTATTTAATCTTCTCGATGTTGAACCTGAAGTCATCGATGCTCCTGATGCCATTGAACTTGATAAGGTTGAGGGTAGGATCGAATTCAAGAATGTTTGGTTTGCCTATGAAGGCGAGAATTGGATACTCAAGGATGTTAGCTTTGTTATCGAACCTAGAACAACGGCGGCATTCGTGGGCGCAACAGGCGCTGGTAAAACGACAATTCTTGGATTGATTGCAAGAAACTTTGAGCCTCAAAAAGGTGAAATATTACTCGATGGCATTCCTCTAAATAAAATTAAGATGACTTCTTTAAGAAAGACTTTGGGCCAAATGCTACAGGATGTCTTCTTATTCTCGGGTACGATTAAAGATAACATCACCCTTCACGATGACGATATAGCCGAAGAAAAGATTATTGAGAGCTGCAGGTATGTCAACGCAGATAAGTTTATTGAAAGACTTCCAAATGGCCTCCAGTCCGAACTTGCTGAACGTGGTGAGAACTTATCTCAAGGACAAAGACAATTGCTCTCGTTTGCACGAACTGTTGTCCATAATCCAAATATCCTTATTCTTGATGAGGCTACCGCAAATATTGATACCGAAACTGAGGCCCTTATCCAAGAATCTCTTGAAAACATGAAGAACATCGGAACTATGCTTGTTGTTGCCCATAGATTGTCCACCATTCAAAAGTCCGATCAGATTATCGTGCTCCACAAAGGAAGACTGATGGAAAAGGGTACACATCAAGAACTCCTAAAGCAGAAGGGGTTGTATTACAAACTCTATCAGCTTCAATTTGAAGAAAGATAATTGCGTATCAAAAAGATGCGCATTTTCTTTTTCTCTTAAGAATGGCAAACTATTAAAGAGGAAACCAAATATGAAATATTTAATGCTTTTCGCTGATCACTTCGAAGATACCGAAGCAATAGCAACACTTGATGTCTTGCTCCGTGGACGCGATGAAGTCGTCTCTGCATCCATGATGGGAAGAACCGAGATTAAAACTAAATGCGGTTTTACACTAACGGTCAATACCACAATCGAAGAGGTTGACCCAACAGAATTCGATGCTTTGATTATTCCTGGAGGTCCGGGCTCATTCAAGATATTAGGCCGCCTTCCAAAAGTCGATGAGTTAATCAAATATTTTGCTGAATCAGGAAAACTTGTTGCCGCTATATGCGCTGCGCCATTCCTTATTGGAAGGTTCGGTTATCTATATGATAGGGAATATACTGTTTTCCCAGGTTTTGAAGACCAGATTCTTGGAGGAACTTATATCCGCGAAGAAGGTGTTGTCCAATCAGACAATTTCATCACTGCGAAATCTATGTTTTATTCAATCGATTTTGCCTTGAAGATCCATGAATATTTCCATGGCATTGAATCGGCACTTAGTTTAAGAAGAGCCTGCCAGGGTGAAATATAATGCAAAACATTCGTCTTATTGATAAAAGTGAAAGTGATTCCGTCATGGAAATCATAAACGATGCCAA
>JAKSVD010000058.1 GCA_024408305.1 Bacilli bacterium
AAAGATAAGGAACACCACCCGCTTCATCAAGAGTGTTCGTGTTATTCATCTGTGCAGCAACAGACTGAACTTCGATAGGTTCATGTCTGCTCTGGATTTCTTGCATCGCTTTGAAGACAAGGATGTTTCTTGGATCAACGCCAGAAAAATCGTC
Source organism: Bacilli bacterium (assembly GCA_024408305.1). Taxonomy (GTDB): domain Bacteria; phylum Bacillota_I; class Bacilli_A; order RFN20; family CAG-826; genus UBA4951. Next base: position 155 of record JAKSVD010000058.1, read on the forward strand.
CGAATTTAAAGCAACAGCAACAACGCTTGCGGCATCGCTGTCAATAAGTGCAGAACCAAGGACTGAGCGTTCTGCTTCTACGTTTGAAGGAAGTGTGACCTTGGTGGACATTATTTTGCCTCGCTGATGTGAACAGTAACAACGCCGGTGACTAAACCTTCACTGCCTTTGTATAATTCGATTTTGAGTTTGGTAAAACCGAAAGCGTTGGCAGGATATTTATCGATGAATTTTCTCTTGTCGATTGTGATGTCCCACTGCTTTTTCATTTCTTGCTCAATTTCTTTTGTGGAGATTGTGCCAAACATTCTGCCATCAGATCCTGCTTTAGCCTTAAATTCGACCTGAATATGCTCTAAACGAGCGGAAAGAGCTTCAGCTTCTTTCTTTAATTCTTTCTGTCTAGCAGCCTCAATTGCATTGCTCTTTGCAAGCTGAGCCTGGCTAGTTTCTGTTGAATTAACCGCCAATTTGCGTGGAATAAGATAGTTTTTTGCGTATCCATCACTAACAGAGATGGTTTCGCCCTTCTTTCCATAGCCTTTAACATCGACTAAAAGTATAACTTTCATAACTAATTCTCTCCTTCCTCGTCATGCATATCGGTTCTTGCCTGCTCTAAGTAGTTATTGAGCACGCCGACTAATTGAGCATGAGCTTTTGTTACATCTGACATATCTCTGAATGCAATTGCTGATGCGTTAAAGTGACCGCCGCCATTAAGTTTTTCACAAATGAGCTGAACATTAACTGTTCCATCACTTCTAGCGGAGCAACCGCAGATATTTGATGCTGTTCGTCCGAAAACGAAACAAGCGTTGATTCCTTTGAGTTCCATGATTCTGTTAGCGACTTTAGCTAATGTTTCTTTTTCGACTAAGTCGGTTGTATTCATGGCTGTTGCGATTCCAGGGAATGGGAATCTGATCTGAGACACCATCTCATTAATGAGCTGGTATTCCTGGAGTTCATCTTTTAAGAATTCGGCTGCCAAAGCGTTATCAGCTCCGTGTCCTTTAAGGATTTCACAAGCTTCGAATGTCTTCATGCCGGTTGTCTTCGATTTGAAATACATAGAATCGAGGAAGATGCCGGACAACATGATGGTCGCATACGACTGTGGTATATCAATTCTTGGGTTAGCAGTTGCAAATCTAATCATTTCGGCGACTAACTCGGATGCGGATGATGCGCCTGGGTCAGACACGTCAAGGATGACATTATCTTCGATACAACGATTGCCCTTTCTATGGTGGTCGATGAGGATAATCTTACTAGCTCTATCAAGTAGTTTTGGAGCCATTGTGCCTAGTGGTACACGAATATCACAAACGATTAACAAGGTTGATTCCTTGATTAAACCCAACGCTTCATCTGGAGACACGGTCAATTCGGAAGCAGTGTCTTTATTGAAAGAGTTGTTGAAAGCTTCTCTAGTCTTGGCTTCAACCTGTTTAGGGTTATAAACGATTTTTGATTCCTTACTGCACCACTCACAGATTGCTCTAACGCCCAAGCACGAGCCGAGAGCGTCCATATCCATCTTGTCATGGCCCATGATTATTATGTTTGAAGAGGTCTTTATGTTATTGATAAGGGAATCCGCACGGCTTCTCATCTTGACCTTTGATGTTGACTCAACACCTGTTGTTTTACCGCCGAAATATTGCAAATCCTTGCCAAATTCTGAAACAACACACTGGTCACCACCACGTGCAAGAGCGCTTTGTAAGGCAATGCTTGCGGCTTCATTTAATTTACCAGCTTCAGGGAATTTATGCGCAAAACCAATTGATAAGGTCAATGGAGTATCTTCTTCCTTACCTGCATCCCTTGCTTTTTTAAGGATTGAGAACCCATCCTGGATCATGCTCTTTAAAGAGTTGTAGTTGCAAACGGTGAAGTATGTGTCGCTCTTAACACGTCTCAAAACGACTTTAAATTCCTTTGCATAGTCAAAGATGATGTTTCTGATAACGTTAATTGCGGCAGCAGAGTCATCGGTGTCCGAAGCAAAGTCATCAAAGTTATCAATATTGATAACGCCAAGAACCATTGATTGCTTGTCAAAACGATCCTGAAGTTCGTTTAATTCTGTTGTATCCTTGAGGATAAAGAGGCGAGGCTCCGATAAGAATTTAACTTGATAATCCTTGTAATTGAATGTGATGGTTATGACCTTATTAACCGGAGCATCCACCAAATCTTTTAAAGCAGGCTGCCATTCAAAGATGTTATGGTCAATGATATCTACGTGAAGGTTTCTAAATAATCCGTTGGTCCAGATGACAGTGTCAGCGTCATCAATGACAATCATTCCAATTTTGCCAAAGTCGTATGCATCATCGATATCTCCGCCAACTAGTACTGCTGCATCAAGATCGTTTTGCTCTCTAACCTTCTTGAGGTAGATGATTGCGAAATAGAAGAACAATGCGTCAAATACCACAAACGCGATGATCGCTAAAAGGTAGTAAAGAAGAATGTTTGGGGCAGGGATAACCGTATCCCAAAATGGAGTGAAAAAGTACAATACTGCAGCAATCAAAATGACCAAAGCTTCTGATGCAAAGATTGCAAATGTTGTGTTACGTAATTTCGATAAGGTCTTGTTCATAGTAAAACTATTATAGTTTCTTACGCGCAACACGCAAACAAAAGAGTTCAGCCTTTAAGGTGATTAAGCCCCATAAATAGGGGCTAAACACCTAAAAAGAGTAGCCAAAATCGGCTTTTCTTCCAAAAGAGTGAACATTTAAGTAAACTAAATGCATGAAAACACTAGTCATCGGATCAGGCCCTGCGGGATTGATCGCAGCCTCCACCGCTGCAAATAAAAATAATCAAGTAATCGTTCTTGAGAAAAACGAAAAAGCCGGAAAGAAACTATTTATCACCGGAAAAGGTCGTTGCAATGTTACAAATAACTGCAACGAAAGAGAATTCATTGCAAATGTCGTAAACAATTCAAAATTCTTGTTCTCCGCAATTAATAAATTCTCCAGCAAGGACACAATCGATTGGTTTGAATCAAAAGGCTGTCCTCTTGTCATAGAAAGGGGAAATAGAGTATTTCCAGAATCATACAAAGCATACGACATCACCGATGCCCTAGTATCAGAATGCAGGCTAAAAGGCGTGTCTTTCCATTTTAACGAAGAAGTTCTATCCATTGATAAAACCGGTGATCAGTTCAAAGTCTACACAAAGAAGACAACATATTTTGTTGATAATGTTGTAATCGCAACGGGCGGAATCTCCTACCCAGCAACGGGATCAACAGGTGATGGATATAGATTTGCATCCAACTTCTCTCACACAATCGTGGAACCAGTTCCAGCGTTAACGGCAATAAAAATCGAAGAAGCCATCCCGAAGAGAATGGTCGGCTTTACCCTTAAATGCGTGTCATTAAACGTCAAGGATGGCAAATGGAAACACAACGAATTTGGCGAATTAACCTTCTATGAAGATTACATTGACGGGCCTATTGCAATTAGCACTTCTTCCCTTATCAACAGAAGAGACGTGAATAACATCGAGATGGAAATCGATTTGAAACCAGCTTTGGATGAGCAAACTCTTCTAGCAAGAATCAATAGAGACATCGAAAAAAGACCAAACGATTTCGTTGGCAATTTACTAGAAGGGTTAATGCCAAGAACATTCATGGACTTCTTCTTAGACAACACTTTCTTCGATGTTGATGAAAAATGCACAAGTTTCTCAAAAGCAAAGAGAATCGAACTAGTCCAAGCCCTGAAGCATTTCAAACTGACATATCTAGGATTAAACGGATTTGAAAGAGCGGTTGTTACCTCAGGTGGCATCTCAACAAAAGAAATCAACTCAAGCACGATGGAATCAAAACTTGTCGAAAACCTTTTCTTCGCAGGCGAAGTCATTGACGTTGATGCTTACACCGGCGGATTCAACATTCAAACCGCCTTATCAACGGGGTATTTAGCGGGCAGCATAATCAACGAAAGGACGTCACATTAGCATCATAGTAGGACAAATATTTGAAATTTAGATTCGTTTGTCCTACTATTTTTTTATGGACATCGAAAAGAACCACGCTTTAAACGAAGAAGACTTAAAACAATACGACAGGATCTCATCATTGCCGCTTTTCTCAATTGCCGAGGTTAAAGAGGAATCAGAAAAATCAATTCCGTCTTTCCATCACAAGCATGAAGCATATGAATTCATCTTGCCAGTGCTAACAATTCCAGCCCTCCACTACGACAAAGCAAATTATCCAGGTGAAGTTGGTTACGTTTATCCTGTTAACCCAAATGTCGAACACGGTATTTTCATCGACGACAACAAATGTGCTGTTATAAGCATTGTGGTCGATAAAGGCTATCTGGATAACAAAAAAGAAGAATACGGATACAAAGGCAAGTATTTTTATACGAGATATCTTGCAAGCAAAACACTAAGAGAACTCATAAACCAATATATGGACGTCGATGACTCGGACGGAGGTTTGTCTTCTAAAGATTATCTATCAGACTTGATCATCAAAGAATTGATAATCGATGGGCTAGCAACAGGAGAAGATAACCGCAGAAGAAAAATGCAGCATTCTCCAAAAGTCAAGGAAGCACTCAAGTACATGTTTGATAACTCATCAGACCCGAATTTAACCATCGAAGATGTAGCTAAGTGGTCTGGGTATTCTACAGCCTATTTCACAAAAGCATTCAAAGCATTCATGGATGATACCCCAATCAATCACCTTAACAAAATTAGGCTGAGTAAAGCCAAGCATCTATTCTTTAACAAAGAGTTAACTCTTTCTGAAATCGCAAAAAAGTCCGGCTTCAAAAATACATCAACATTCACAGAGTCGTTCAAACGTATCATGAAGATGTATCCAAAAGAATACCGCAAACTGTATTGTAACTAGACCAAAATGCCCGCAAAACGCGAGCATTTTTAATTATTTGCAAAAATAGCAAAGGCTTTTCCAACACTTTTATGCTTAACAAAATAGCGCTATGGACAATTAATAGTAGCAAGATTGTCATATAAGACGTTTTATAAAAGTCTTAAGATTTGAGACACCGAAAGAGGAAACAATATGAAAAAGAAAGCTTTATTATTAGGTTTAATGGCTTCTATGTTCATCGTCGGATGCGGCAAAACACCTGCTCCAACATCCAGCGAACAGGCTCCAGAGTCATCAGAACCTGAGCCAGAACAGGAATTCGTTAATGTATTCGTCCTATCTGGACAGTCGAACATGGAAGGCAACACTTCATTCAAGAGCGGTTCAACAGATCTACTTGATAACGCAATGAAGGAATTAGGCTACGACGATTCACAGATTTGCTACGACGGAATCGAAGAAGTCAGAACATCCCTTTACTGCGCAGGATACGGCCAGCTCAACCACAACAACTTAGACGGAAACACCCAGGTTAATTCAACCAACAAAGAGCAGCGTTTCCAGGGAAAATTTGAACCAACAAAGGTCGGCATGGGACTTAATTCAAATAAAATGGGCCCAGAACTTGGATGTGCATACGGTTTAAGAGACTATGCATCATCAGACAAGCCAATCTACTTCATCAAAATGGCATCAGGTGGCTCTGGTTTTGCTCAGAGCGGAACTGATTACAACTGGCCAGTTAAGGATGCAGACGGCAATTTCCCAGAAATCAACATGTATTCCACATTCTGCAAGCCATTCATCGACAACAACCTCAAATTGATCGAGGAAGAGTGTGCTGAATCAGGATACAAGCCAGTCATCAGAGGATGGTTATGGCACCAAGGCGAATCTGACTCAGCAGACGAAAAGTGCGCTGTCTATGCCAAGAGACTTGGAGACATGGTTGAACAGTTTAGATCTGACTATGCTGACTACGCAGTTGACGGAGATGGCGACAACATTGCATTCGTCGATGGAATGATCTGCGAATCATCAAGCTGGAATAAACCACAGGTCATGAATCAGGTCAAACAAGACTTTGCAGATTCAAACGACATGAACTTCATCGTTGATACACACGCTAACGAAGAAAAGATTGCTGCAAACGAATTAAAGACTGGTAACCCAGGCGGTGACTCAATGCACTACAATACCAAGAGCTCATTTAGACTTGGCATGGCATACGCAAACATCATCATTGAAAACGGATTATTAGACTAATAAAAAGAACCCCAAAATCTTCGTGAATTTGGGGTTTTTCTTATGTTTTTTAAAAGATTAGAGGTTTAAAGTCTTGTAGCTAATTGCTGTGATGACATCAGCGTTGATCAATCTTGTGTTTCTCTTTTCTTCAATCTTGATCCAGTTGTCCTCGCAAGCAACGAGTCTTCCACGATATTCTGTATTATCAACCGTGACAACCAAAACTTCCTTGCCGATGAATTCTCTAATTAAATCATTTGACATACTTCTAATCCCCTTCTGCTTATTCTGCAAACGCTTAATAACGCGTGCACGAATCAGTCTTCTTCTCCTAGCCGACATAGCAGCCATGTTTGCGGCCATGATAGCGGAATTACACGCAGCCATTGTTGCAACATTCATACTATGCCCTCCTTGATGTCACAAGTATATGACCTTAAAGCTACAGTGTCAAAGAAACCATTACGCACCTAATTTGATTATCTTATAAACATTCTTATATAAGAGTCTCATGGAGTAAAAGAACATGAATATTAAATTTTACCGTTGTAAGGTTTGTGGAAAGATCATCGCTATTGTCGGTGGTTGCTCTTCATGTCCAACAGTCTGCTGTGGACAAGAGATGGAAGAATTAGTCCCAAATACACAGGATGGCGCATTCGATAAGCACGTCCCTGTTTACACAATCCAGAACAACATCGTCAACGTTAATGTTGGCGCAGCCGACCACCCAATGATTGAAAAACATCACATCCAATGGGTAGCTCTTATCACCAACAAAGGCTATAAGATGAATTACCTCAACCGGGGAGAAGAACCAGCAACATCATTCGCTTTATTAGAAGGCGAAGAAGTCTTAGAAGTCCTTGCATACTGCAATATCCACGGATTATACAAAGCAAGCTAAGTTAAAAAGACATGCAAAAAGGCCCTGATTTCGTATTCAGGGCCATTTTTTATTTAAAGATCCTTGGGAGGAAGTTATAGAGTTGGGTTATGAATGAGTCGTAATAATGACCGGTATCATAAATCTCTATGTACGCACTATTAGAAGATGAAATCTTGTCACACTTTTCTAGGAGCGTTTCGTAATTTGTCTTAGCGCCGCTTCCAATAAACGTGTCTTGATCACCCCTACCCATAAAGAAATAATCTACTGGGTTTTTAGATTGATTAATGATGCTAACTAACGAATCCAAAGCACCACTGTTACCGGAGAACAATCCATAAGAACCAAACAAGTCATAGCATTTTGGCATTACGGTATTTAATCCGCATATTGCACCCTGTGAATATCCAGCATAAGCGAAATGATGTCGCGCTGCTTTGATTGACTCAAAACTAGAATCCGATGAATAAGTTGAATACTTCTCCACCACCGCTGGTAAGAGATAATTGGCAACTTCATCACCATAAACTGAGGCAACAACACTGCTCTCAATACGGTTCTTCATTCTTTCTTCTGATACATCATCATAGAACGTTGGGGTAATGACAATAGTATCCTCAATCATCTTCTTCTCGACCATCAAATCTAATAGATCTTTGGTGATATTACCGGCAGGATTTTCCTTAAAGCAATTCTTAAAGACCGCTCCGTTAGTCTCGTATTGGAGATATCTATCGTTTTGACCAAACCAATACCCTTCTGTATCACCTGCCCCATGAAGAAGAATTAAAACGTTATATTGTTTTTCTTTAGAATAATCAAAAGGAAGGTATGCATATGCGCTTTTTTCGATTTTTGAGCCTGGAATTGCATTGTTCAATGCGATTTCTGCATATGGCTCGGTTTCATATGTAAACTTCTCAATTGTTCCCTTGTTAACTGCACCTTTATATAAAGATTCATCGTCTGTAATTCTTTCGTGAATGTATTCAGATGTAGATTCGCACATCGTGCATTTGTGATCGTGATAATGATGTTCTACCACCACACGGCATGATAAACACTCAAGTGTTTCCTTATCGTGCTCCAAGTGCGGGCAATCCTTAACACCATTACCGCATGATACTAAAAATAATGTGCTGAACGCGAATAAAGCATGAAGTTTTTTATTCATAAACAAC
>JAKSVD010000059.1 GCA_024408305.1 Bacilli bacterium
AAGAAAAAAGACCTTGCTCTAGAGGCAAATCTTGAGAAGGCATTACTAAAAAACGGATTAAGTTTCTCTTTGTTGGCTGAAACGCATAACGGCGATATGTCCATCAACAGAGTTTATGAAATTAAAATGGAGGATATTTAGATGGCAAACAACATCGTAACATTTGGCCTTAAGAACGTGCATTATTCTAAGGCAACATTAAATAGCACTGATGGAACTTGGACCTTCGCAAGTCCAGTAGAGCTTCCTGGTGCTCAAGAATTCTCAAGTGACTTAGTCGGCAGTTCTTCTCAAGTTTATGCCGATGATCAAGTAGTGGCTACCTTAAATCAAAACGCAGGTAGAACCATCTCATTGAAGGTCACAGAGTTAACCGATGAATTCAAGACAGACATTCTTGGTTATAAGAAACTTGATAATGGCAACCTTGTAGAAATTACAAATGCCGAAGTAGTGACATTCGCTCTTGGCTTTGAACTTCAAGGGGATGCTAAAGCAAGAAGAACATGGTTCTATCTTTGCACATGCGCTCCAATCAATGAAGCTACTAAATCAAAGGCAGATTCTGTTGAAGCAAATGCGATCACACTAAGCATCACAGCTAGACCTATCGCAATTGATGCAGATAACTACACAACTCATATCACAGCATCGAAAGGAGACGCAAACTATGCAACTTTCTTAAGTGTTGCACCAGTATTGCCTGTACTTAAATAATGGATAGCGTAATTAAAATCGCAGGACATGACATTCCAGTCCATGCATCATTAAAAACATTAATTGACTATAAGAGTACCTTTGGTACTGACTTCTTTGAAGACTTAGATAAGATTCAAAACGTGAAGACAGAATCAATCGGCAGCCTTTCCGGAATTATCAATACAACATTCCAAATCGTATACATCCTTCATAAGCCTTATGCAAAGAATAAGACTTTTAATGAGTTCATGGATGAATTCGAGTTCGATGTGTTCCAAAGCGCAGAGTCAATGAATGAATTAACTGGAGTCTTTGGATTACTCTTTCCAGGGACAAAGGACAAAACAAAAAGTCCCTCAGAAGGGGAAACAGCAACACCAAGCGACAAGTAATATCATATTCAACCTAAGTCAGATGGGCATCTCGTTACAGGATGCCTTTTTGATTGAGTTGGATACTTACTTCGAGTTGGTGGATCTTTATCAAAAATCAATGGGCCAAGAGAGTAATTCGCCACGAAACGCCTCTCAAAGCGACATTGATAGATTTTTACTTTAGGAGGTGAGTGAAGTGGCTGAAACAATAAAAGGTTTAAACATCAAACTAGGGCTAGACGCTACAGAACTCAATGAATCCTTAGGTAAGGTTAAGTCAGAGTTGAAGGAGCAACAAGCCGACCTTAAGGCAATTAATCAAAGATTAAAGTATGATCCTTCTAACCTAGATTCCTGGAAGAATAAACAAGCTAAGTTAAATGAAATATTAGAAAGCACGAAGGCTAAACTTCAACTTCAGAATCAAAAGCTAGAAGAAGCTAAAAAAGCTGTACAAATCGGGGCGATGAGCCAAGAGGAATTCAAGAAGCTTGAAAGGGCCATTGAATACACTGAAGCTGATATTGCGAAACTCAACTCTGAATTAACTAAGACAAATAACAAAATAACAGAATTAGGAAACGTCAAATGGGATAAGCTTGCAAGCGTCGGAAGCACTATGACTAAATACGTCACAGCACCGATTGTAGCTGCAACTTCTGCATTATCGGCTCTTTCCTATAAATCCTTATTTGCAACTGATGAACTAGCGGACAATGCATCCAAGGTGTATCTAACTGCAGAAGCCTATCAAGAGTGGGCCTATGCAGCAGAGATACTTGCAGTGGATCAAGGACAACTTCAAAAAGCATTTGTTAAAGTCAATGCAGTCCTTGGCGATATTGCTAATGGCAATGGTGATAAGGTAAATGAACAGTTGGCTCTAATCGGCCTTACTTGTGATGACCTTTCAGGCCTCACAACTGATGAAGCGTTCATGAAGATTCGTGATGCATTATCGAAGGTCGGAGATGAAGCAACTAGAACTGCTGTCGCTAATGAGATATTTGGCGATAAGCTTGGATCTGAATTAACTCAAGTGTTATCCGCAACGTCAGAGCAAATTAATGGTTTAAGAAACGAATGCAGGGAACTTGGCGTCATCTCAAACGAGGATGCTGAAAAAGCAGGTGAGTTCACTGACTCCATTTCAAGACTAAAGCAAGCGATGACTAGCTTGAAAAATGAACTAGCTCAAGCCGTGCTACCTTTACTAAACAAGATAGTAGAGGCTTTGACAAAGAAAATAATACCTGCACTAAAGAATGTCATTAATTGGTGGAGCAACCTATCAAAAGGAATGAAGACAGTTATCACAACGGTTGTAGGAATCGTTGCTGCTATAGGGCCTTTACTTGCTACGATAGGGAAACTCGTACCAATGATAACAAAGTTAAAAGCGGCCTTCACTGCGACCAAAGGAGCCATCACAATTGCTGGAACTGCCATAAAAGCATCAACGCTTGGCTGGGCTGCATTAATCGCTGTAATCGCCGTTATTTTGCTTCAAAACGAGAAATTCAGAGAGTTGTTGGGGAAGATAATAAAGCTTCTATCCGACACGCTATCGAAACTCTTTAATGCTATAGAGGAAATCGTTAACTCCTTGATGCCTGTCATTGAGGTAATCATGGATTTGGTTAACGAATTAATTGATGTGATAGTTGGCTTAATCGAAAAGATACTCCCTCCTTTGGAAGCAATCATAAACGTTATCATCGAGTTAATTAATAAATTAATTCCATTTATCAAGCGAATCACTGAAGCAGTGACGGAAGTAATCGCAAAGGTTATAGATCTCATTGTTTCTGTTTTAGATCCGATTGTAGATGTGCTCATGCTAATCATCGACGTTGTGGTGGATATTGTTGATGTTGTGCTTGAGTTAATAAATTCTATTCTTGACCCAATCATGGATATCTTGAATGTCCTTGTCGACATCATTGAGGTCTTGGCTGATGTCCTTGGCGTAATTATTGACGTCATTGCGACAGTGTTAAAGCCAATCCTAAAGATAGTGGTTCAACTTTTAGAGCCAATTATCAAGGCACTAAAGACTGTAATAAACGCGATCTCTGGAATCTTTAAAATCCTAGAACCATTCATTCAAATCTTATTGATGCCTTTGATGATCAAACTTGAATTATTAAGCAAGATTTTATCTGCGTTTGAGCCTATCATCAGCATGATCGGTAATGTCCTAGAAACAGTGATTGCTCCTGTTCTTGAACTTATCTCTTTCTTATTGAAACCAATCCTAGACTTAATCAACTGGATAATGGATGGCATTCAATGGCTAATTGATAACCTTAGTGGTGCGCTTTCCGGTTGGGGCGAAGGGATTTCTGCTTTTGCAGATGGCTTCGTCAGTAAAATCGGCGATGCAATTGGCTGGGTTTCCGATAAGTTCTCTGGGTTCTTTAGTTGGTTGAGTGATTCCTTCAAAGGATTCACAAATTGGCTAGGGGACGTCGGCAATTCGATAGGAAACTTCTTCAAAGGTGCCATCGATGGAATTCTTCTCGGCGTCTCGGAAGGAGTGGATGAGGTCAGCAAGTGGTTTGGTGGAGCGGTCGACACGGTCAAAGGCTGGTTCGGCTCGGTGGGCGATTGGTTCTCTGACACGTTCAACATCGGCTCAAAGAACTCCCAAAACTACACAACCAACAACAGCAATCAAACCACGAACAACGTGACAATAAACACGACCGCATCAACTTTCGATGTGGATTCGATCAACAGAGCATTAGGAGGTGCCTACTTATAATGAGAAATATATATCTTGTAAATGAGATAGGCACCACCTATTTCTTCGATTACAGAAGCTCCGCATTGATTTCGAGCATCGGGAATATTGGTGTGGAAAAGCAAAATTCCTATGTATCTTTCAAAAACAGATACAAACTAGTTGATTCTAGAAGCCCACAGTCATCTTTGGATTTTGAAGTAGTGTTCCTTAATGGTTATGAAGGATATTCCAAGTTCCTGAAGTTCATAAGGGAGTCAAAGGAACTTAGGATTTTCTATAATAACGGAAAGGATACGAAATACTGCCATGTGGCATTTAAGTCCATTAGCAAGACAGAGCTTCAAAGCAACACGATTCAAAGCACTTTATCATTAGATAAGCTCTCGCTTTGGCTAAACAAGGTTAATTACAAAATTGAGGTAAATACCGATGACAACGGGAAGGTGTTTCCTTTCAAATATCCGCATACATACAGTCTCTCGTTCAATGGTGAGGTGGCAGTAAGGAACAACGGAGAGATAAGGGCTCCTTTAAACATAGTTATAGCAGGTTCAGTCAATAACCCTCGAATAGATATCATGGATGGAGATGTTGTCTTATCTACTATGAGGCTTTTGGTCCAATCCGCGGATTGCATCATCACAGTCAATGCGGATGAATCTGATCAATACATGACCATGAAGGAAAGTGGAGTGGAGAGAAACATCTACCAATACCAAGACTTCACCTGCGACAACTTTCTATTCGTAGATAGGGGCGAATTCACGATCAAGTTCAGCCCTGGGGTAAGTTCGGAGACGACTTGCAACATTCAAATGACGGAAGGGTACGGTGGTAACTAATGGAAGTTGTATTTCTTGATAACAGGACACTAGAGATTCTTGACTACGGGTTCGTAGATGATGGGTTCAACATAATTCTAGATAACGTAGTGCCTCAATCCTCAACCTTCACAGTGAATAAAGAATCGGTTGAAGCATCAATCGGAAATTATCTATATGTGAAAGAAACTAGGATTAACTACATAGGCATTATTACTTCCATTGAAAAGAAGGAAAACGTGACCGAAGTTAAGACTACCGATTTCATTTCAATATTGGATTTAAAGGTGAAGCTAACATCTTATTCAGGTAACCTTTCCGTGTATCTGCTAAACATGATTAAGAATGCGTTCGTAAGTAATGTCGACCCAATGCAAAATCTACCTTACTTGTCTATAAGCAGGGATGACGATATTGTGAACGGGGCGCTTACTTTTGAAAGCAACACAATCGATTCCATATCAAGTGTCATCTCTACCTTAAACAAAGTTTACTCATTAGGCGTTTACTATAGGATCATCTATGACTTTGGGAAGATAAAGGGTATTGACCTTCATATCTCAAAATGCAAAAGAGGCCTTATCCTTAGGTCTGATTTGTCCATAATCAGCAACCTTACGATTTCAGATAGCAACACCCAAGCGGTGAACAAAGTCATCTTTTATCCAAAGGACGAGAACGTTTCCTATAAAAGCGCATTGAGCTATTACCTTCTAACCGATGGGACAATCACACAGGATGCATCGCACAAGAAGAGATACAAGAATGTCTCCGTTTCAGCAAAAACATTCGCTGATAAAGACTATAACTCACTAGGCACGACTGCGCAGAACGAAATGCTCTCTTCATCATTAGAGCACTCGATTTGCTTTGATTACATCTTCGAGAACAAGATTGCGGTCCTATTCGAGGATTTCAAGGTAGGGGATTTCATCGAGTTCATCACACCTGGCAAAACGTATGAAACGATGATCACAAAAGTTAGCCTTAAAGGCAATCTTTATAGCGCCAACATCACCCTGGGCGAATACAGGGTGAACCTAACTGAGAAGATAAAACTTCTCTCTAAAAAGTAAGGAGGAACACTCATGGCATTAATCAAAATCACATTCGACGGCAGCAGCGTATCAGCAAGACAAGATGCGGACATTAATTACCATTTATGCGGCCTTAAGAAAGAAGGCATCATCAAGGGTTTGGGCGGTGAACTCGCCGTTTCTGTTTCTAATAATTACATCACTTTTAAAAGTGGATACGTCCAAATCTATGGAAGAAGAATCTACGTGGAGGAAGGCAGCAGTGTGTATGTCTCTTTGGATTCCACCAAGTATGGCTACATTATCATCGAGGTGAATCTAAACAACAATACTGTATCTTTAACCAAGACAGAGGGTGCTTCGTATCCTAGCTTAACTAAGCAAGACCTTTCTACGACTGGTTTGATTTATCAAATGGCAATTGCTAGATATAGTAAAACAGCTACCTCATTGACTTTGGATTCCACTTTCAAGCCAGAGGTTATCCCTACGGCTTTGTCCGTTGCTGAGGGTGCATTAAGCAGTGCTCAACAATGGGTTCAAAGAAACTACAACAGATATTATCTTGGCGGAACGAAAAACTATAAAGTTTCCTACACTTTGACTGCTGACGAATATAACACCTTGAGCGATACACTTTTCATGATCTATCTCACTAATGGTGTGGTCATCCCATTCCCTGGAGCACTAATGTATGGAAGTTCAAGTGCATCCGTTTCTTTTTCGATAGGAAGCAGTTCATACACAGTATCGGGTAGTAGAGGATTATCGAGTTATAGCGTTGGCTTCACTTTGTCGAACACCTCGCTTCAGATAAAGTTCTGCCATTGCTACAGATAGGAGGCAATTAACATGGATTGGATAAAAAGCATATTTCCTGAAAGTAATGTCTTGCTTCTTTATAGATGCGGTTCAAAAGCCTTCGGGACTGACAATGAAAACAGCGATAATGACTACATCGCCGTCATCGACAATTTCAAAGGCATGACCTATATCAAGGATGAAGACAACGAATGCTTCGTTTATGACCTTGAAACATGGAAAAAGAAGATAACCTTTGATGACTCAATAAGCGAATATCACGAGGTATTCAATTTCGATGAGATATTGACCTTCGACACAGCGGTCATATATGCAGATGATGCTATTAAACCGTTATTAGAGAAATTGAAGAAGAACTATCTAAATTACTATGACAAATGGGTGAAACGAGTGGCGGACTATTTCGATTTCTTCATAGGCATGGGCGGATTAAACAAGAATTTCTATCATTTATTAAGATTCAGAACCATCGTAGGCAACTACACGAAGAGTGGTTCTTTTTCTTTAGACCTCGGTGATAGAAAGGCTCATATCCTTGATTACAAAAACGGAAACAGAGAGCCATTCAGAAAAGAGATAAATGAAGCACTTAAGTACTTCAAGAAGGAGGCAAGCCTATGAACGGAACAGAAATAGTACTAGCTATCATCAGCGTGTTTGGAACGTTATCAAGCATCACCTTCGCCTACTTAGCGTTTAAACGAAACAACAAAACCGATGATAGAAAAGAAGCTAAAAGTGAAGGCGTTCTAATTTCTGATGTTGGATATATCAAATCATCCATAGACAGAATCGAGAAAACCTTAGACAAGCTTCAAGAGAAATATGATGACCTACACACCAGAGTCACTTTGATAGAACAAAAGGTGGATGATCACATAACAAACACAGATATTCACAGCAAAGGAGCAAAATAAAATGAATGATATATTAATTAATGTTATTTCAATTGTTGTTACAAGCGTGGTTATACCTCTTATCTCAATTGGAGGTACTCAGCTCATCAGACTTATTAATTCAAAGATTAAAAACAATGAAGTCAATAAGCATCTTACGCTTGCCACAGAAATTGTCATAAACGCCGTACGCTCGGTCTTTCAAACCTATGTTGAATCATTAAAGGCGGAAGGAAAATTCGACCAAGCAAGCCAAATCCAAGCCCTCACAAAGGCAAAGGACATCGCTTTAAGTCAAATGAATTCTGAAGTAAAAAAGTTCATAGAAGACAATTATGGCGACATCAATAATTGGCTTAACATTCAAATTGAAGCGAGCATTAACTGCTTAAAAAACAGATAGAAAATCAGCCTCTGGGACCAACCATCCTGGAGGCTTTTTTTGCGTTAAAAGTTGTAAATTTATAATTTACTAATTTATAAAGACGTTAAGTAGTTACAAAGTAACTAAAACTTTTGAAAATACTTCTCACAAAACTAGTAAAATTTTATCTATGAAAAGAGTTTTGACTACGGTAGCTTCACTAATTACAATGGGTATTTCAATTCCGCTAATGGAAAATATGTCGTTTCCTTTTGCTGTTGTTTTTGGAATTGCATTACTTATAATCGGTTTAGGCTCAATTGTTGTTGCATGTCATTATTCAAAATTGTTACAAATGGTTTTTTTATTTTTGAATATTCCTGTTGATATTGCTATGGCAGTTTTTGTAGTAATGGAACTTTTTCCAAGCACAAAGATTGTGAGCGGCGTACTTATGTGCATATTTTTGATTCCAATGTGTTTTATTACTCCGGCATCACTGTTTTTAATAGATAACA
>JAKSVD010000006.1 GCA_024408305.1 Bacilli bacterium
AAAAAAAAAACAGATCAATAATTATCTTGATAGCCAAGGCTATGGCAGAAACCCATTCGTTGATCATCCAGAATGGGCTGAGAAAATCTGGAATGAAAACGGAGTAGTGGGATCATCAAGCGGTGGTTCTGACACACCAACAGTCACAACTGAATATACTTTGATCGATGCTCTTGCGGACATCGACAATGCATCAGCCTACATTGTCACACCTGCCTCTGATGCAACAACTGAATACTACGGAATGACCACTATGGCTAAATCAGATTCTCTCCCTTGGTATATCGTTGGCGCGATGTGTAACGTCACCGCTGATAAATCCAAGATGGGAAGTTCCTACGAGAACCTTGCTAAATACAAATTCTCAAAGCAGAGTGACGGAAGCTACACCATCTATAACGAATCCGCAAAAGTGTATTTATACAACTACGTTGATGGAACCCACTATAGCATTGGCCTTGCAGCTAACCCTTCAAACGGTTCTAAATTCTGGGATATCTCAGAGAATGCTGCTGGTGGATATTCATTCAAGGGTAAAGCAGGCCCATACCTTGAATATTACAAGGGATCGTTCTGTGGATTCCAGTACGAGCCAAAAGTTGGCATTTATCTCTACAATTAGTTAGGTATCTAAGGAAAAAGGTCGCAATTGCGGCCTTTTCGTTTGTCTTAAGTTATATCTCGAGATTATCTTGTATGCTAACTTGTGATTAACACGCGAGATTATTCGATTGTTGCAAGAGGAGTTCTTGTGCTATTTGCAATCCATTTCTTCTCAAGATAGTTAACGCGCTTTGCCAACCAGTTAATGGTTTCTTTCTGAGCATCCTTGCGCTCGTTGACATTGACAAATGGCTTTCTGAGCTCGCCGCTATTTACGCCATCTCCATTGAAGTAGCTGCTGACATTGCTATCGGAAGCCTGTGTTGTTTTCCACTTTGCGAAGTTCTTTGCGTATTCGCTGTCGTAATACTTATAGAAGGTATTAGCCAAACTGACCATATTCTCGAAAGTGTTGTTATCTCTTGCTGCATTCCATTTTGGCTTGACGTAGTCGTTCATGAACCAGTCCATTTTGCCTAGTAACTGGAGCCACATATTTGGTGTTCTGTCCATGAAATATGGGTCGTAGGACTGCTGTCCCCAACCGCCGGAGCTGCTAGCAGTATCTGGTTTTGTTATAAAGTTTCTTCTATTGCCGAAGTTGCTGTCGAAATCCCATGGGACATCGAATCTTAACTTCTTGTCTCCAGTAGGAGAGTTGTCGTATGACATAAAGAATGAGGAATAACCAACGTCTGGTGGCAAACAGACAGCATTGATGATAAAGCCTTCGGCCCATGCATTGAGATCGAAGTGCTTTTCGATTGCCTGTCTAACTGTGGTTCCGCTAGAGGCATTGACGACTTGGTTGCTTGAGTTAATGTCTTTGGCGGCTTTGTTTTTGGAACCTTCGGCCAAGACAGTGAACAATGCCTGGAGTTTGTTTTTCATGAAGTTCACCTGCTGGCTGTTGGTGTCATTGGTCTGTTCGGTTTCACCTGCCGTGCTATCAGTGACGTCGGAGTTCATGGTGTAGGTAGAGACAACACCTAGACCAGAGTTTGCTAAGCAACTCTCGATGCTGAAGCTATTTTTGGTGAAGTAATTGCCATAACTGATTGAGAAGGTTGGATCGCCCTCAGCTCCTTTTTTGGCTTCATTGGTAGCGTAGTAGTCGAGTTCGAAGTTGTATCCTATCTCTGTTGTAGCGTCTTCAACTGCAGGGAGCTTGATTCTACCATCCTTAACTTCCTTTTGCTCTGCAAGCATATACATGCCCCAGTAGGTGTTATTGAGATAGACGGATACAGGAGTGAAATCTGAGTACCAGACGTTTGAATCTTTTGCAACAACGCCTTTACACATCGTAAGGCCTAATGCGGTTCTTGAGACGGTTGTATCTTTAGCATCTGCTAAGAGAACCCATTTCTTGAATTTCTGGTTACCATTGAGTCCGAGCATCGATTGTTTCTTTTCGAAATTGATCTGCAAGCCTTTCTTATCGAAACCGGCAGTTTGGTTGCCTCTGACTTTCATCGAAGCGGTAAGGGCTTCGGTTGTGTTGTATTCGCCGGCATTGGTAATTGTGATGTTACCAGAAACCTTTGGTCTAGTGATATCGGTGCTTCTTGCTGCTGTTGCAAAGTTGGCGTTTTCATCAGCAGGATCGAAATTGAACCTGATTTCTGGGAGGACGGCATGAGAGGAATCTGTCTCCTCATAATGACAGGCTGAACATTCTCTATATTTGATGCTTGAGTTTGTAAAACGGCTATCGTTGATCTTGGTGCCTAAACTCTCGGTCTTCCATTCTCCATATATGTGGTTGGTAGCGTCCTTTTTTTCGTTACAAGTTTCGCATGCGTGATAGTGTTGGGTGCCGTCAATTGTCCATTCAGTAGCCCATTTATGGACATGAGTGGCACTTGAGATGGCAGATGAGGAAGAACCTTCAGCCGAAGCTGGCTTTGATGTTGTTGAGGGTGATGGGGTCTTTGACTCTTCAGCTACGCTACTGCTTCCACCTGCGCTAGCACAGCTAGCAATCATAAAAGGCAAGCCAAGCGTTGTCATGACCTTGAAAAACTTCTTCATGAATGTATTTCCTTTCTTGGACGTGATAAATAAATCCCTTTTCTTATCTATCACCTATTAATTGTGTATTACATTGTAATAGTTTGATTGAACAATATAAACTTCTGTTTTTTTATTTAGGGTAAATAATGTGTTTTTTACACATTTCCCATGTTATCGTTAATAAAATAAGAAAAGGCCGATTTCGCGGCCTTTTGACTTGTTTTAGCTCTTTGTTATCTGGTTTTGCTGTGGAATGCAACGCCTGTGCAATCTGGTCCACAGTGGGAACCAATCGTTGGGTTAATATCAATGATTCTGATATCGATGTTTTCGCCATACTTCTTTTTGATCTCTGCAACAAGTTCGTTTGCTAGAGGTGTGCATCCAGTTGAAGCGACTAAAATTCTGTTGTTTGCGATATCATCGCCAACCTGTTCCATGTGGTCTAGAAGTTTTGCGATTGCCTTCTTCTTGCCGATGGCTTTATCGATTGACTCCATCTTTCCTTCTTTTGACATATAGATGATTGGCTTGATTCCAAGAAGCCCGCCCATTGCAGCAGTTATGCCAGAGACTCTTCCTGATCTTCCGAAGAATTTGAGGTTATCTGCATAGAAGTAAACTGAATAGTTGTAGACGTTCTCCTCCAATTTCTTGAGGATATCTTCGGCTTCCATGCCGTCCTTGTACCACTGGGCAGCGTCTAAGACCAATTGCATTGATAGGATGGTGATTCCCTTTGTATCAAAATGATAGAACTTTCTATCTGGGTATTTTGCTTTAAGTTCTTCGATGGCTAAATACATTGAGTTGTATGTTCCTGACATAGCTTCAGAGAAGTGGACATAGAGAATATCTCTTCCTGCTGCGAATTCAGGCTCGAAGTATTTAATGTATGTTTCTGGAGAAAGGGCTGACGTTTTTGGGAGAGCACCTTTTCTTAATAATTCATAGAATGGTTCTGGTTCAAATGTCTCGAAGTCAACATAAGGGTAGGTGTCCTTATCGTCGATTGTGTAAGGCATTGAGATGATTTTGATACCATATTCAGATGCAATAGCAGGGGTGATATCGCAATCGGTATCAGTAAAGAATGTATACATTTAAGTTTGTCCTTTCGTGCATAACGCACTCGTGTCATGTCATTAATATATAAATATATTACCAAATTGTCAAATCTATCTAGTTCTTGATACTAGATAATTTTTGAAAGGATTGGTGCTATTGGCATCTTTAGTTCCGCCCTTGAACACTGAATATATTTAATATTCCGAAAGAAATTGTAAGTAGTGGTGCACTTTATTTAAAAATAAATATTTTCTACTTGCCACCTAAAATCACTAGTTGTATATTATTAAAGCACTTTGGTGCGGATGGGCCTTTAGCTCAGATGGTTAGAGCGTGCGCTTGATAAGCGCAAGGTCGATGGTTCGAGCCCATTAAGGCCCACCAATCAAAATATAATATTTAGTCGAAACTGAATATTGTATAATAGAGGTGTTCTACGAGAGAACCCCCGTTGGGTGTTTAGCTCAGTGGGAGAGCGCTTCCTTCACACGGAAGAGGTCACAGGTTCGAAACCCGTAACACCCACCACTCTAAATGCCGACCTAGCTCAATTGGCAGAGCAATTGATTTGTAATCAATAGGTTGCTGGTTCGATTCCGGTGGTCGGCACCACTAAAAAAATTAGGCTTGATGGATAATCAAGCCTTTTTTCTTTCATTTATTGGATCCTTGTAGTCTATTTATTGTCTTGTATAAGGCGATGATAGTATTTTGAGATTACAAAGGTGTCAAGTTTTCAAGCGCATTAAAAAAGCCTCCGGACAGGAGGCTATCATCTTAGTTTTCTCTCTTCTTACCCATGAAGAACAAGGCTACTGTTCCAGGGCCGGTATGAGCACCGATAGTTGTGCCGATTGAGAAGACCTCAACCTTACCAACAAGATTTGGGAAGTTTGCTTCAATGTGTTTTACGACTCCCTGAGCATATTCTTCGCAATTTGAGTGAGAAATGTAGCAGATGCCGTCGTAGTTTGTGCCGTTGTCTGCATTCTCAATCATTCTGTCGACGATGATTTTCTGAACTTTCTTTTCGGACCTAATCTTTTCTCTTGGAATCAAATGTCCTTCATAGTCAACGTTAAGGAGTGGGCAGATATGGAGCATGTTTCCGATAAATCCGCTTGCTTTAGAGACTCGTCCGCCTCTTACATAGAATGTCAAATCAGTTGAGAAGAACCAGTGGTTAACGTTAAGTTTGATTTCCTCGGCATAATTAACGATATCTTCAATTGATGCGCCTTCATCTCTCTTTTTTGCAAGCATTGCCATCAATAAGCCGAAGCCAGATGAAGCTGCAAGTGAATCGATGATATAGATTTGTCTTCCTGGATATTTTTCTCTTAAGATATCAGCTGCAATATTTGCTGACTGAACAGTACCGCTTAATCCGCCGGATAATGCGCAGTGGACAATATCCTTTCCCTGAGCTAAGAATTTTTCGAAATATTCTGTGTATTCGCCAACAGAGACCTGACTGGTCTTTGTCATGGCTCCTTTTGCCATATCGTCATAGAATTTAGGGAATGGATATGACTGACCCAAATCATCTGGATAGTCGACACCATCAACATTGAAGTGGAATACGCAATATTCAACTCCTAATTCCTGGAATTTTTCCTTTGTGAGATCTGCAGTTGTGCAGCAGCTTAATACGTAATTTGCCATAATTTATGCCTCTATATCTATATATTACACGAAAAATATTCACATAGTTATTAAAACTAGATAAAAGGACTATCTAGTCTTTTTTGTCTCATAGGAGAAAACGACATCAACTATCTGATGCCGTGTTTCTTTATATGTTCCACAAGGAATTCGTTTTCTTTTTGCCCTTCTAATGGTTTGGATGAGTTAATTAATTCAAATGTCATTGCATCCGCAAGCGTCGATGCAATAGAAGCGGTATCTTCATCGATGATCGTCCAAGTGAGAACTTTACATCCTTGCTTTCTCATTCTTTTGAACCTTGGAAGCTTTGCGAACTTTACATAAATATCCACGAAATCAAATTTGCGGTAATCAACTCTAGCGGGGAATAATTCATGCCTTCCATACAGCCTGCCAACATTGATATCTATATCGTTTAATCCCCAGAGAACTTCGCTATTAAAGGATATTAGGACAATCTTTGACTTGTCTCTTAACTCATTAAGAAACGGCTTAACGCATTCGATTATTTCATTCGCCTGGCCGTCCTGTACTTTGATTTCTAACACCAATGGAACTTGGTAATTCCATAGTTCAATCAATTCTTCTAAAGTGATTAGAGGAGAACCATCAAATAATTTGTAGTCTCTTTGTATTTCTTCAACGGTCAGATCTTTTATGTTTCCCTCTTTGCCCGTTACTCTTAGCAAATCGCCATCGTGATTTACAACAAAACGGCGATCTTTTGTGAGGTTGATATCACATTCAAAAGGAAATCCGAGCTTTATTGCGTACTCAAAAGACGCCCTTGAGTTTTCGGGTCTTGTTAAGTCGTGGAGCCCTCGATGACAAACACCGTGCTCATATGAATTGAAAATTTCGTCTAGGCTTGTCTTCATTTTATCTAATATCGATTTCCTGGATGTCGCTTTCTTCGCCTTGATTCATGATCAAATCATAATCGTTGGCATTTGGAGAAATCTGTTGAGGGGATAATCTCATGTATAGGGCATCGCCTCTAGCCAATACCTCTCCCTCAAGCGTTCTTATCTCTCCCCAGCCGGAGAATGTGATGTTTGTGAGTTTTTCAATTTTTCCAACACACATAAGAGGAGTCTCGTATGGGACTGGTTTCTTATACTGCATGTTTAGTTTAATTGTGCAGCCCCAGATGTTTTCATCAATACACCAAACGGCACGCCCGATTGTTTCATCGATTATGCTAGTGATGTTTCCGCCATGTGTTCTTTCCGGATAACTCTGGTGTTTTGAGTCAAATTGGAAAAGAGCAACGCATGATAAATCTTCCATGTTGTAGAAGTTTGCGTGGATTCCATATGGATTTTCTGTTCCGCAGACGAAGCAGTCTTTGGAATTTGCTTGTTTCTTCAATACTTTCATAACTCGTATTTTATACCCATTTATAAAAAATGGTCACAAAACACTTTGTTATCATACTTTTTGCAACATAAATCATCTATAATTGCAATTATGAGAGACCCTTTAGCCTTCCGAATTAGACCAGAGACATTAGATGAAGTTGTTGGTCAGCAGCACCTTGTTAGCCAAGATTCAATACTAAGACGTTCACTAGAGAAGAAAGAACCATTTTCAATGATCCTTTTCGGTCCACCTGGAACTGGCAAGACCACAATCGCGGTTGCCTACGCTAAATCTCTTGGAATTCATTTTGAGAAACTGAACGCAGTAACAACGGACAAGAAGGAAATGGAATCCGCCATTCAGACGGCCAAACTATTTGGGCATGCAATAATCATCATGGATGAGGTTCATAGACTCGATAAGACAAAGCAAGATTTGCTTTTGCCGTATGTTGAGGATGGAACATTCTTCTTGATTGGAGCAACAACTGCTAACCCATATATCGCTCTAAATAGAGCTATCCGTTCTAGGTGTAGATTGTTAGAGGTCAAGGCTTTAACTGATGATGACATTTATGATGGGTTGAAAAGAGCAGTGGAGCATGAGAATGGCATCAATAATGAGTACAAATTCTCTGAAGATGCCCTTAGATATATAGCAAAATTATCTGGTGGCGATCTTCGCTTCTCCTTAAACACGTTAGAACAGGCGACTATTCAGTTTGATAGAGACAATGAAATCACACAGTCAGATATAGAAAAGATCAACCGCGTGCCTAATTACGCGATGGATAAAAATGAGACCGAGCATTACGATTCCGTATCTGCACTTCAAAAATCTATTCGTGGATCTGATGTGGATGCAGCCCTTTATTATTTAGCAAGACTCTGCATCGCCGAAGACCTAGATTCCATCAAAAGAAGACTGTTGGTTACAGCATATGAAGACGTAGGTTTAGCTAATCCTGCTGCGGTGCAAAGATGTCAAATGGCTATTCAAGCAGCAGAACAGGTTGGTTTTCCTGAAGCAATCATTCCTCTTGGGTTCACCGTAGCAGAACTCGCGTTATCTCCTAAATCTAAGAAGGCGTGTCTCGGAATAGAAGAGGCTATGGATTTTGCAAGATCAAGACCGTTTGTCGTCCAGGATTATCTGAAACTTACTCCAGTAAATGTCCAAGAAGAAGACAAATATCCATATGATAGGCCTGATTTGTGGGAGAAAATTCAATATTTGCCAGAAATAATCAAGGATAAAAAATTCTATCATCCTGCTGAATTCACTATGTCAAACTACGAGAAGTCCTTAAACGAGAACTACAAGAGACTTCAAAAACAGGGTAGATCATCTAATCTAAGAGAACTAAAAAAGAAATAAGAGAGCGAATTTCCGCTCTCTTTTTAAAAACACTTGCACTTTAATCAAATAGGTATAAGATATGCCCTTCATTTCCGTGGGGAGATGAATGTTAGTAGGAGGGGAGTATAGTGATCAAATTATTAAAACAAGCATTTAGTATGCACAAAAATGAAACAAAGAGATACCCATCAAAAAAAGACAAGAAGACCAAAGAGAACAACGAAGAAATGATGTTGTTGCTCTATACAGCTTCCTTAATGTCTCAGATGTAATCTCAAGGACCGCTCAAGCGGTTCTTTTATTTCTCAAGAAATTAGATATAATATTGACCGCTGGGCATATGGCGGAATGGTAGACGCGTTAGACTTAGGATCTAATGTAGAGGTACGTACAGGTTCGAGTCCTGCTATGCCCACCAAAAGGAACGATAAACGAACCAGTTAATGGTTCGTTCTGAACAGCTCTGGGAAACCAGGGCTTTTTCTTTGTCTAAGTTTACATTTGCCCCCAAATGTAGTATAGTAACCACGGAGAGAAATATGTTTAATCAACAAGAATATATAAACGGATACATCAAGGAGAAGTACAAGTCGGTGAAGATCAGAGTTAAAAACTCCGATGCTGTTCTGATTAAGAAATTGTCATCCACCAGCAATGTCAACCAGTACATTCTGGATTTGATTAGAAAGGACGTTTACGAAAACAGGGTCTATCACTACATAAACGACGACATCAAGATCGACTTCGAACTATCAAAGACGATGCAAGACCTTGTTGATAAAGCGGAAGAGGCTGACATTTTAGAAGATTACGGCCTGTACATGAATTATGTTTACGCGATTGATTCCCGAGCAAAGAAAGAGGTGACAAACCATCTTATGAGGGAATCTGCTTGGAATAGATTGTTGAGGAGGTACCAATTATGATCGAGATGATAGATTTCACGAATTGCCCACTTAGCTCCAGAAATCTTCAATACGCATAAAGTCCCGCATACTCACTTATCGAAATTGGTGAGATAATCGATAGAAAAAAAGGAGCCAAATCTTATGCACATTGATGTTTTCTTAAAACTGATATCTCAAGGATTCGATGTTTCGTTCAATTACAAAGACATCTTCTATACAATCTCTGTAATTGATGAACGAGATGGAAATAAAAAATATGGTCTTGGATCGGATAACGGGTTTACTGCTGATTTTGAATCCCTCGACTCGATCCGATCGTTCGTAATTATCGACAAGGCGATTGAGGACATTGTTTCCTCCGTATCCGATAACGAAATATTTTATTAATCTTTTAAGCGTAATCTCGACAACAAATCTGAGCGGTTCAGATGCTGAGTCGCTTGGCCCATCACATAGGGAAATAGCCTCGGAGAAATCTGAGGCCTTTTTGTTATTTTGATTGGGAGAAATTACAAATTATGATCTAGCTAGTCCAAAAAGCAGAATTCTACAAATATAAGAAACAAATTTGGGAAGCAGCAATACTAACGGTGTACATATTCGAATGTTTGATATGTATATTTTATGTGGAAAGGTGTTCTTATATCGGGTCGCTTGGTCCACCAAAATGATTGTGACAATCCTCGGGAAACCGGGAATTTTTCAATTGAGTTTTATTGAACGTGTGTAACAAAAGTGATACAATGTCCGCGAGGTAAACGATATGGAAAAAAGTTCAATTGTACACACCAGAGTGTCGCCGGATGTCAAAAAAGAATGCGAGGTCATTTTCGATAAGCTCGGCATTACCACCAGCTATGCCATTTCTTTGTTCTTAAGCCAGGTATCCCTAAGGAAAGGGATTCCGTTTGAGATATCTTTACCAGATTCTGATAATCTCGTGGATTTTGCAATCGGCATCAGCATGGTTGATTCCAAGGCTCCATCTATGAAGGCAAAAAAACTTCTCGGACTCTTTCAGGAGGGCGTAATCGATTTGGAGACTTATGAGTTCGCAATCAGGAGGATGTACCAAAATGTCTAAGATCCGCGATCCGTATATCGATGAAAAAACCAGGGTTTTGAAAAACAAATTGGGGATTGATAGTCAGGGTGTGCTAGAGCAATTTGAAAGTGATATTGTGCCGGCCAGAATCATCGCTTTAAGAAAGAATGGATTCGAGCTCAATTCCGTCTACGACATAAAGAAAATTCATGAGTTTTTGTTTTCTCCGATCTTTGAGTGGGCCGGAGAATTCAGAAGCATAACCATTTTTAAAAGCGAACCGATTTTAGAGGGAGCTTCGGTAGATTACACGCCTGCTTCTTATATAGAGAAAGAGATGGGGGATCTAGAAAAAGAGTTTCTAGCAATCAAATGGGATTCGCTTTCTACTGAGGACAAGGTTTCTCTAGCCTCAAGGATTATTCAGCAATTGTGGCAGATACACTGCTTTAGGGAGGGGAACACGAGAAGCATTGGCGTGTTTATGTACTTCTTTCTGAAAAGAATCGGCCTTCATGTTAATTCCGACTTCATATCCAAGCACTCAAAATACTTCAGGAATTCTCTTGTTTTGGCTTCTTGCTACAGCAGAAGTAAACCTCAGTATCTGCAGGGGATAATCGCAGATTCCGTAAGTGTTAAGAGCATCAGCGAAGATCGATATACCACATTAGATGGCTACGAAGTGGAAAGATATGCATATTCTTATCACACAATCGAAGAATTAAAAACTATTAAGAGCCTTCAAGAAATTGAAAGGAACCAAGATGGAAAGCAATAAATACATTCGCTCCGATTGACCCGCCATAATTATCAAGTTAATCCTCGGGGAACCGGGGATTTTTATATAGTTAGTAATTATGGTTAGACAAAACTAACTTTCTATTGACAGCAGTCCTCAAAGATAAGAAAATACAAAAGAGTTAGGAAAGACTAACCGGAGGAGAACAGCATGCCGTTATTAATAGCGCCAACCAACCAACAACTCACAATAAAGAAGATTTTCGTTGAGGATAAATTAAAAAAACACCTTGAATCTCTTGGAATTTCAATTAATTCGGAATTAAGAGTCATAGATAACGTTAATGGCAATCTTATTGTGATCGTAAAAGATGTTCGTTTGGCGTTAGACAGGGAAATTGCTGGAAAAATACTAGTTGCATAGGAGGTAGGAATAATGCAAATGAAACTAGGTGAACTTGAAATAGGCGAGACTGGCCTGATTAAAAAAGTTGAAGGGGAAGGAAGGCTGCGTAGAAGATTATTTGATATGGGCGTTACACCAGGTGCGGTTGTTTCTATCAAAAAGAAAGCACCTCTTGGAGATCCTATTGAAATAACAATAAGAGGATATGAATTATCCCTTAGAAAAGATGAGGCAAGTCTTGTGATTATGGAGGTAGAGAAATGATACGCGTTGCATTAGCAGGAAACCCAAACTGTGGTAAGACAACTCTTTTCAATATACTCACAGGCTCAAGTGCGCATGTTGGTAACTGGCCTGGAGTAACGGTTGATAAGAAAACAGGTATATACAAGAAACTAGATGAACAAATGGAGATTGTCGATCTTCCAGGCATCTATTCTTTATCGCCATATACACCAGAAGAAATCGTATCTAGAAATTTCATATTAGATGAACATCCTGATGTGGTTATCAATGTCGTTGACGCAACAAACCTTGAAAGAAATCTTTATTTAACAACACAGCTGCTCGAAATCAATGTGCCAGTAGTCATCGCTTTGAACATGAGCGATTTGGTTAGAAAAAACGGCGACAAATTAGACTCAAAGATATTAAAAGATAAATTAGGTGTAGAAGTTGTTGAGATTTCTGCACTTAGGGGAGATGGCTTGAGTGAATTAATGAATGCAGCCTTAAAAGCATCATCAGCTCATAGGGAAGGAAAGACACTCCTAAAAGACAAAGACTTAATGCATCTTGTGAAAGACATTTCTATTGCTTTTGAAGGAAAGGCGGTAGAAAACCCATTATTCCATGCGGTAAAACTGGTTGAAAACGACGAACTGGAAACAAAAGCACATCCTGATCTTTTATGGATGGTAGATAAGTTCAAACAAACGTTTAGCGATGACACATTCGGGGATGATTTCGAAGCCCTGATTGCGGATGCTAGATACAAATATATTGCCAAGGAATTCAGCACAGTTGTTACAAAAAAGGATGTGTCTAACGGCAAAAATGAAACTAAGTCAGACAGGATTGATAAGGTTTTAACTCATAGGATTTGGGGATTGCCTATCTTCATTGCTATCATGTTCTTTATCTTCCATTTCACCTTTAGCGAAGATTTACTCTTTATGGGTAAGATGGGCTTATCAATTGAGAATCCAGGTTTAATTAACTTCTTTACTGGTATGGGTTACGAGGGAGAAGCTTTAGAAGGAATCCCTTCACTAGGGGTATGGCTTCAGTCGTGGATGGGGTGGTTCACAGGTCAGTTCATCTCTGGTTTCCAGTGGATTTGCTCTGGATTCAAGGAATTCGGCGACGTTGCAGCAGAAGCGGCTAGCTCAACATGGTATGGCTCTCTAATATGTGATGGAGTGCTTGCTGGTCTTGATTCCGTTTGTTCTTTCATCCCACAGATCATGTTGCTATTCCTCTTTATTGCTATCATGGAAGACACAGGCTATATGGCCCGTATTGCCTTTATCCTTGATAGAGCATTTAGAAAATTTGGGTTATCAGGCAAGGCATTCATCCCAATGCTTACAGGCTTTGGATGTTCCGTTCCTGGCATAATGGCAACTAGAACAATTGAAAATGAAGTGGAAAAGAATAGAACAATCCGCTTGATGACATGTTTCTCCTGCGGCGCTAAAGCTCCAATCTGGGCACTTCTAGCTGCAGTTGCTACTGCTTGCGGTTTCGGATATGCGGATATCTTTGTGTTCACCATCTATATTGGAGGTATTGCTTTAGCAATTATCCTTGCAATCTTCATGCGTGTATTTACCAAAGACAGATACACATCTCCATTCATCATGGAATTGCCACAGTATCATTTACCTCAGGCAAGAAATGTCGCCGCTCACTTGTGGGAAAAACTAAAACATTATGTTTATAAGGCTGCAACAATTCTTACTGCATCACTTATCGTTATTTGGTTCTTGAAGACATTTGGTATTGAAAACGGATCATTCTGTATGGTCGAAGATATTGATAATTCATTAATCGGTTATATTGGCATGGTCTTAAAATACGTCTTCTACCCATGCGGATGGGCAATTAATGCAGACGGATGGAAATATGCAGCAGCATCAGTTACCGGTCTCGTTGCAAAAGAGGATGTTGTCGGTACTATGGCAGTCTTGTTCAACGGTGGCGCAGAAGATACTCTTGCTGAATCAATCCACACATTAACTGCATCGGGAATTTACTCATTTGCAGTATTCAACTTGCTCACATTCCCTTGCATGGCTGCAATCGCTACTGCAAGAGCTGAACAAACAAGAATCGAATTCCTTAAGACATTAGCCTTCTGGTTTGGAGTCTCGTATGTTGGATCAGCGGCTGTCTATTGGGTAGGTACTTTATATGAGGTTGCATGGTGGGGAGGGTTAATAGTTACTCTCGCTTTAGCTGCAGGAGTGGTTACATCAGGAATTCTTGTCACAAGAAAAACTAAGAAGGCATAAATATGCAGTGGTTCGAGGTTCTCATTGTTATTGCAGCGGTGCTTCTTGTTATCACTCCTATAATTCTCCATGTCTATAAAAAAGATAAAGGGTTGTTGAAGTGCGAATGCGGCCATCTTCAAAGTGAATGCACAGGAGACTGCAATTCTTGTTCGTCTAAGAAAAGTGGTTCCCTAACTTACATATTCGAAGTGGAAGGAATGAAATGCGGGATGTGTGAAGGGCATATCAACGACATCATCAGATCCCACTTCGATGTGATAAAAGTTAAAACCTCAAGAAGAGATAATAAAACGATTGTGGTCTCTGGATGCTTTCTTGATATACCTAAAGTTAAGGAAGAGATAGCAAAAGCGGGTTATAAAGTTACTTCAGTTCACTTGGCTTAGGTTTATAATATGCCTAGTTAAAAGAGGACTCATTATGATCGAATTTGATTTAGATTATTTCAAAGAAATATCAAAAGAAGTATTTACAACAGATTCCCCAACGGGGTTCACCCATAACGTTATCAACCTTATTAAAGGTAAAATTGAAGAGATGGGATATTCCTGCTCTATCATGAATAACGGCGCTTTAGAAGTGTTCGCCAAGGGTAAGGATAGCAGCAAAACAGTCGCCACAAGCGCTCATTGCGATACTCTTGGTTTAATGGTTAGATCCATCAAATCAAACGGAACTCTTGCATTAACAACATTAGGAGGCCCTATTGTTCCAACATTAGATGGCGAATATTGCAAGGTTTATACAAGAGACGGAAGGGTTTATACAGGAACAATTCTCTGCAATTCCCCAGCAACTCACGTCTATAAAGATGCTGGAACTAAAGAGAGAAATATCGACAATATGGAAGTTAGATTGGATGAAATAGTCCATTCTTCTAAAGATGTTGAAGCTCTTGGCATCCAGAATGGCGACATTGTTTGTTATGACCCTAAGTTTGAAATTACAGACAAAGGATTCTTAAAGACTAGGTTTATTGATGACAAGGCATCTGCAGTAGTCCTGCTTATGCTCTTGAAATACATGAGTGAGAATAAGCTATCATTCAAATATGACACCTTCATTTACTTTGTCGTCTATGAAGAAGTTGGTCATGGCGCTTCAATGGTCAACACCAAGATTGATGAATTCGTGACACTTGACATGGGATGCATTGGAATGGATCTTGCGGGTAACGAATACGCAGTATCGATCTGTGCAAAAGATAGCGGTGGCCCATATGATTATGAACTAACCACTAGACTCATGAATCTCGCAAAATCTAACGGAATTAATTATACAGTCGATATCTTCCCATTCTACGGTTCTGACATTGGCGCCGCAAATAGGGCGGGCGTTGACTTCAAAGGTGCATTAATTGGTACGGGAGTTTCTGCTTCTCACGGAATGGAAAGAACCCACATTCAAGGTATTGAGAACACCTTAAAGCTTATATACGCTTACCTGGTTGATTAACTAGATTTTGCGTGAACATAAAAAAAAGACAAGGATTCGACCTTGTCTTTTTTGCTGTTTGTTTAATAGCTGAATAAGTCGTTGTCGAGCATAATCTGAGCATATGCTTCGCCAAGTCTATATGCATCGGATGTGTTGTAGTGGTATGTGTTGAATCCACCCTTCTTGTCATCTCCGATCTCAAGCTTCAAACCATCTGGTGTGTTGAATGAACCGTCAACGATGAAATTAAGGTCGTCATCACTCTCGTTTGCGATTGAGAGCTTCTGAGCATTAACTGTTGGGTTTGCGCCATATGTTCTCTTTGAGCCGTCATAGATTGTGCAGTCGAGGAATGCGACGTTATCTGTATCTCCGTCGAGAGCGTAATCAGCGAATTCTTCCTTGAAATCATTGATGAGCTGCTTCATTTCTGTTGCGTATGTATTGCTGCCTGAATCAGATTCTCCTTGATGCCATACAAATCCTCTTAAGATTGGTTCTTTGCCGGTTTCTTCAATTGCTTCTAAGCAGTTATGCGTATATGTCTTGAGGAGATAGAATAGTGATTTGTCTGGATTTTCATCTCTATTTAACCAGTTTGGCCCATCGTTTTTGTGGAATCCTGATCCAGAGAATGCGCATTTAATCAAATGGATAGGTCTATCTTCACTTGCGTAATCCTTAAGAGTATTAGCAATTCCAAGTTCTGGGCCAAAGAAGATGTCTTTCTCCCCTTTGTATGTATCGCCAACGCCCATGCCAACTTTTGTTGGTCTGAAGTTTGGCTGCATTTTTCCTTCAGGTGATGACTGATCTTCTGAACTTGAGTGTGCTTGGCCCCACTTATTAGGGTAATAGAATCCATAGTTACTTGTTAGAACTTCTGGAATTCCGTTCATTACTCCATCAGAGTCAAGGCCTCTTTCCTCCATGTAGTCTTCAAGTAGGTGAGCTCCATCATCACCAGGATATTTCCACATGGTTGAACCTTCCATGTTGGACTGTCCTGACATGACAAAGACGTCGACTGTGTTATCTTCTGGTTCTGGTTCTAAGCTTGAAGCAGGAGCGGAGCTAACAGGCGAGCCTCCGCAGCCAACTAAAGTCATTGCAGCTAATACTGCCAAAAATGTAAAACGATTCTTTTTCATAGTTAACCTTTCGTTATGATGATTAATTTTATTACCTTCATATTTATCGTTCAATAAACGATGTTGCGTTTTCCTACACGACACTTCCGCTATTGTTTCCGTCTGACGTGGCAAAAAGATTGCAACCATAAAGCGTCAATTTAAAGCATCAATTGCACATTTTTTTATGAATAAATGTACTTATTATCGTCAGTTTTATTAAAAGAATCAGTTTTAATCGCTTTTTGGTGTAATTTTGGCCCAAAATGTTGTCAATTTTATTGCAAGGTTGCAAATACACATATATAGTTTGTGTACCTATTATTAATAGGAAGTTTTTTAGGAAAGGAAAACTAATATGAAACTCACAAACAAGGTCATGGTCATCCTTGGTGCAGCTACATTACTCGCATCATGTGGTGGATCAAACGCAAAAACAGGTGAAGCTTATGCTCTTTGCCACGGTGGATCTTATGTTGCTGGTGCGACAGTCACAGTAACAGGCGATAAGATCACAGCAGCTACACTCGGAGAAGTTTGCTTGCCATCATACGTTCAGGCAGCTGAGGGAACAGCAGAAGCTAACTATGTTGCTGGCAACGTCACTTCACACGGCACAACAGCAGAACAGAAGTGGTACAAGGAAGTCAAGTTCGGAAACTTCACTTTAACCGCTTCAACAAAAGATGACGGCTCTCTTCAGTACACAGGTGCTGATTTCTCAAAGGCAGAAGTCTGCGAAGCTTACTACAAGGCTGTCATGGACGGCTCATGCAAGGCTTCCGGTGATGTCACACTCACAAAGGCTCAGTTAAGCAAAGACGAAAATGGCTATGGCGGAGCTAACTTCGACTGGAAGGCAAACCGTGATGCAACTGTTGCTGCATTCATCGAATACGGCGCAGAAGCATGCTTAGCAGCAACTCAGGCTGACGCTGATGAAAACGGCAAGAAGTACTGGACAGTCAACGGTGTCGCAACAGGCGCTACATGGACAGACTTCAACAAAGTTGCAGATGGCTACGATTCATACATCAAGGTCCTCGCAACAGCTTACAACAACGCTAAATAATTTAGCCCAAAAATAAGCTTCTAACCCGACTAGTAATAGCCGGGTTTTCTTTATATAGAAAAGGCCTCAACTAAGAGGCACTTTCTTTTCTTGCAACTCCAGCAGCCGTCGCAAGGTATTTGTTCCTTAGAATCATTTCGACGATGAAACCGTTAAATGTTCCGGTGATAAGAGATGCAATTGCCATTACCGGGAAGTAATAGAATACGCCCCAACTACCAAGATAGAATACTCCGACAAGAATCTGCGCAAGTGCATGTGTGTAAGCTCCCGCAACAGATGTCCCAACTGGCGTGAAGATCTTGAACCAGCGGTAGAAGATGTACATCGTGAAGAAGCTTAATGTGGCTCCTGCAAATGACATCCAGAATCCCATCGCGAAGAACGTTCCAACCGCAATTGATGAGATAATTACTCTAAGGACATCTATTCCTAATGCAATCCAGAATCCGAAATAGTGGATGGCAAGCAGGATTACCATATTCGCTAAGCCAAGTTTTAAACCTGGTATGCCAAATGGAATGAAGCTTTCTGCAATGCTAAGAACCAAGGCAAGAGACAATAGCATCGCGAGTAATGTTAATTGTTTGATAGTTATTTTCTTCTTCATAATCTACCCGATGATTACATCGCTCCAATTGTCCGTCTTTATTTCTATATAGATTCCGTTATGCGCGCATACTATTGGGTGATTTGCCTTGCTTACCCATTTTTCATGTACGCATTCCTGGCCTGGACAACCTGATTTTACGACAGCGATTGAATTGTGTTTCAATCCTATCGTTAATGTTGTGTGCCTTCCTTGAATCTCTATTTCTTTGTAGTCTGTCACTTTTCCTAAATCAAAGGGATTAAGTTTCTTTCCGTCTTCGTCTATGATCTCCATGACGTTTCCTTCATACAAAACCGTAGCTATTACATCTTGGTTAGCATTTTTGTTATTGATAAGCGTTCTTCCTACATAGATAGATGCGGTGCCGACTAAAAGAACTCCAAGCAAGAGAAAATCCCAGAGATGTTTCAAGACAAAATTCTTCTTTTTCTCTGGTTTTTGCGAAGTTTTTGAAAATTGTTCTTCTTTTTCCACTAGATTCTAGCCTTTGTTAATGATTCTGATTCCTTAACTAATTTGGTGAATCCACCGACATCCTCGTATAAGGAATATGAGAAATTATATTTCTTAGACCATTCTTCCGACTTTTCTGGCCCCGCGATCATACATGAAGTGGAAAATGCGTCTAATAAGGCGCTGTCTTCCCCTGATAGGAATGCCATTGAATAATCTGAAAGTGGCATACCTGTATTTGGGTTGATGATATGCGAATATGTTATCCCATCAACCGTAACGGATTGCTCATATATTGCGGAAGTGGACGTGTCTATTTTAGATAAACTGAAGAGGTTCTCGTTCTCTTCCTTGCTGTACATTAGGTTAACTTTAAAGTTCCCTCCGTCCTGGCTTTTTCCTAGTCCGAGGGATGATTGCCCTCCGTTTATCAGATATTTCTCAATCTTATATTTTTCGAGAATCCTCTCGGTTTCTTCAACTGAGTATCCCTTTGTTAATCCACCCAAATCGATATGCCCCGAGCCGATACGTTGAATTGTTGACTTGCTCTCATCAAGCACGACCCTTGTTGATCTCGCCTCTTCTAAAAGAGCCGGTATAAAGGATTTCGCCTCTTCGATCGAGGAAACAGTTGGGCCATCGAATAACATGTCCTCATCATCTCCAAATAAGGTATTTTTCCATAAGGAAGTTATCTTGCCTATATATGGATTGAAGTTGTGCTCAGTTTTTTCATATAAATCTAAAGCTGTCTTCATCAAATTGAAGAGATGCGGTTCAACCTCAACTGGTTCATTTGTGCTGTTTATATAATAAAGAGTGTTTCCTCCGTAATTGGTATATGGATCTGCTAAAGCGTCGATTCTATTTACCATATCGATCATCTCTTTGTTGCATTCCCCGCGTGAAGAAACATATTTGCATGAGAAAAAGCTATGAAACACTAAAGCGCTGCAGCTGAATGTTGATTCACTGCATGCAAGAAGGAGTGGGGCGATTAATAACAAGCTCAGTCTCTTTTTCATGGCTATATGATATATGCTTATCGCCAAAAAGAAAAGGACACCATAAGTGTCCTAGTCTTTTTACATTGTAACTTCAACAGTTGAACCATCAGGTCCAGGAGTGGATTTGAGGTATTCAATAATCGGATCAAAGTTCTTGTCTTTACGCCCTGCCTTACAAGCGGTGACTTTCTTGACCTGCTTTGCAACAAGTGCATCTGCTAAGTCATGGCAACCTGCATAACCGCAGGCACCGCAGTTAACGCCTGGCAGCATTTTTGCGACGCAGTCAATTCTTGGATCCTCTTCGACGTGGAAGATAACAGAGAACAAGACAATCAAGCAAGCTAAGCCGATTGCTAGAACGAGCATCAATAGGACTGCCCATAAAATATCCATGTTGTTATTCCTTTCCCGCCATCGTTTCTTCTTGGCGTTTCTTGGCTGCACGCTCCTCTGCGCTAGCGTAGAAGCGGCAACTTGCTATTTCACAGTTTTCGCAATTTGGACCTTTGCCAGCTTCACATCCAGCAGGTGCAGGTGTTTTGACATATGCAACGAAGCTGATTGTGAATAAGGCAACGAGTATTACGACAATGGATATAGCGATGATTATGTATCCTGTTTGGCTCATTAGATGAGACCCCAGGTGCCCAAGTTAATCATTCCGCCTAAGCCCATGAAGACGATGGCCATGAGTCCTGCAAC
Source organism: Bacilli bacterium (assembly GCA_024408305.1). Taxonomy (GTDB): domain Bacteria; phylum Bacillota_I; class Bacilli_A; order RFN20; family CAG-826; genus UBA4951. The sequence continues at coordinate 20,116 of JAKSVD010000006.1, forward strand.
GATGAGGGCAATTGGAACGCCTTTGAATGCCTTAGGTAGATTTGAGCCTTCAAGTTTCACTCTGATGCAAGCGAAGATGAAGATGACGAGGACGAATCCGAGTGAGGTTCCTAAAGCGTTTGCCATTGAACGACCGAAGTCGAATGCCATATTGGATTCAGCAACGCCAAGGACTGCGCAGTTAGTTGTGATGAGTGGGAGATAAATGCCAAGAGTCTTATATAAGCTCATAGATTTCTTCTTAATGAAGAATCCAACCATCTGAACTAATGATGCGATGACGAGAATGAAGACGATTGTCTCCATATACTCCATTCCTGCTGGAACAAGGATGAAGTTGTAGAGTGGCCAGCAAACAAGTGCAGCCATCATAGTGACGAAGAAAACTGCAAGGCCCATGCCAATTGATGACTTGATCTTGTTGCCGACTCCGATGAATGAACAGATACCGAAATATCTTGCGAGGATAACGTTATCAATGACCATATAGGAGATGATAGCGAGGATGAATGAAATCACGTATTCCATTAGTTATTTCCTCCTTTTGCTGCTGCAGCTGCAGCTGCTTTTTCGGCTCTTGCCTTTTCTTTTGCTTTTCTTTCCTTTTCGTTGTTAACTGCTGCAATGATTGCTAAGGCAATACCCAAGACGAGGAATCCGCCGGCTGATGACTTGAATAGAGGGATTGCCATCGAGAAGTCTGAGCCTGAGTATCCAGAAAGAATTGGTAATGTGAACTTTGGAATGAAGGTAAATACCTTTCCGAATGTAAGGGTTCCTGTTCCGAGGACTTCACGGACAAGTGCGATTGCGGCAATTGCCCATGTATATCCGAGGCCGTTTCCAAGTCCATCTAACATTGAGTCGACGACCGTGTTCTGGCTTGCGAATGCCTCGGCTCTACCTAATACGATGCAGTTGACGACGAGTAATGAAACGAAGACGCCAAGAGATGAGTAGAGTTCTGGCAGGAATGTTGATGAGAGTAATTTAACCACGGTGACGAAGGTTGCGATAACAACGATGTAACATGGTGTTCTGACCTCTTCAGGGATTACTTTTCTAAGTAATGAAATGATGAGGTTTGAACAGAAGACGACGAATGTGAAGAGCAATCCCATACCGATTGCAGATTCAAGAGAAGTTGTGACTGCGAGTGCAGGACATGTTCCAAGAATCATGACAAATAACGGGTTAGCTTTGCACAAAGGGTCTAAGAAGACTTTTAATTTGCTTGGTTTCTGATCCATAATCTTCCCTCCTTATTCTCCGAGCGATGCGATGTAATCAGCACGCATTGCTAATAATGTGTCACGGACAGCGTTGAGTGACATCGTAGCGCCTGTTCCGACATAATCGGTATCGTCCAATGTCTTTTCTCCGCTTGTGAGTTTGTCGATCCAACTCGTATATTGTTCGAAGTTGATCTTCTGTGTGATTTTGTATCCAACAAGTTTGACGTTTGATGCATCTCCGCTGAATGCAGCGATGAATTTTGTTGTATCCGTCTCATCTTCTGGGTCCTGGAATGAGACCGTAGCCTCATATGCCTTTCCTGAACCTGTTGTAAGAGCGACTGAATAACGTTTTGTAATCTTGTAGGAGCAGTGTGATGTTGTACCTTCAAGCGTTGTGAATGTATCAACGGATTCGGAAACATAGCTTTCGCCATACATTCCTTCAAGCACTGTCTTATAGTTTGCAGCGAAGTGATCTCTCATGCCTCTGATTGCATCTTTGACAGCGTTGAGCGTCATTGTGCCTCCGGCCTCGATAATATCGTCTCCGTCAATTGACTTTTCACCGGTCTTAACGGCGTCTAACCAGCTCTTGTACTGGCTATAAGAGACGTTCTGCGTAACCTTGTATCCGTCAAACTTGACATCTGACTTGTTTCCGCTGAATGCAGCTGTGAGCTTGAGGGTATCTGTTTCACCTTCTGGGTCGACCCAATTGATGATGCCATCATATGCCCAAGTTGTTGTGGAATCCTTCAATGTGACTGTATAGAGCTTTGTGATCTCGTATGTGCAGTGAGAAGTTGTAGCCTCAAGCTTTGTGAATGTTGTATTCTCAACGCTTGACTTATATGACTCGCCGTAAATATCCTCAACTGGAGTTTTCTTAACAGGCTCGCCTGATGTTCCGTTGATTCTATTGACGTAATCGTTTCTTGCAACTTTAACGCCATCAAGGAAGAACTTCTGTGAGTTTGTGCCGCCAGACATGACGATTTCGCTCTGGTTCTTATTGATATCCACAGTTCCTGCGACGATTGATTCGCCAAGCTTGATGACGTTTGTGTCATAGCCTGCGTCACCACCGACGATGACGTTGACTGCGGTAGGTTTGAGCGAGTTCTTTGTCGCCTCAGTTGCAGCGCCTTCGAATAAGACTGAGCAAGTAAGTTCTGTCTTAACTGGTTTTCCGCAATTGAGCATGTACGCATAACCTGTGGTCTTATTTCCATCTTTTAATGCGTAAATTGCAGTGATTGTTACCTTTGTGTTGTCCCCCATTATTGGAGCTGGCATTGGAGTGGTAACTTCTTCAAATGTTGCTCCTGGCTTTAAATCCTGGATTTCTGCAGGGGCTTTTGTTGATTTGTGAGTTGCCTTATAGCTTTCTGTGACGTAATGGAGTCCGCCGATTAATGCGGCAGATCCAACGCAGATACAGCCAAGGACGAGTGCACATCTGATATAAGTATTCTTAATCATGTTCAATCCTCCTTATTTAAGGGCAAGTGGCAAGATGACAGCGAGAAGTGCGACTCCTGCGAGTGCGCCAGCTGTGATGAAGTGCCACTTTTTCCATTTTGATGATGACCACTGTGGGTAATTGAGTGCTGGAGCAATCATGTTTGCGAAAAGGATTGAGAATCCAACGCCTTCTGTTCCAACAAGTAAACGAATAGCCACTGTAACGAATCCGGCAAATGCACCAAATAATACACGTGCAGGATCACCAACTGGACCGGTAACTGGGTCTGTGATCATATAGACAGCACCGAATAAGACGCCGCCTGACAATAACTGATATGCTGTGTAGATTGCAAAGTTGTCACCACCCTTGATCTGGAGAACTAATCCAGCAACGAGTGTTAAGACGAGGAATGTGCCAAGATATGAGACCAAGACTTTCCAATCGATTGTCTTTGTGACAAGGAGGTAGATCATACCGATGATGATGGCGATGTGGAATGTTTCGCCTAATGCACCAGGGATTCTACCGAGCAATAAATCTAAGAGGTTTGATACAGGAAGTGTTGTTTGTAAAGCAGTTGCGCCGGAGCTGATTGTTGAGTCAATAACTCCTGCAGTTCCTGCTGCATTTCCTGAGATTCCGCCCCAGAAGAGTCTTACGACGATCATGCCTAAGGCTGCTGGGTTGAAGATGTTGTTACCAAGTCCTCCAAACACCAACTTACCTAAGATAATGCCAATTGCAGCGCCTGCGACTACGACGAAGTAGCCTGTTCCGCTTGCAAATCCGAGCTCTGTTGGTAAGCAGAGGGAATAAATCATTCCGGTGATGATTGAGGATAAGATATTCTCAATCTTGAACTCCTTAACGCTCTTTTTGACGATAAGGATAAATAGGAACTCACATAATACGCATGTTGCTAATGCGAGTGGGAAGATGCGTAGTGCGGATAATGGATATGCTACCCATGCCCAAATGCAAACAGGTGCTAATCCGATTATCACGTTGAGGAGCATCCACATCAAATTGTCTTTACGCTTGATGTGTGGAGCTGTTTCTTTAACAAATTGCATAATATTATAGCTTTGCTAAAAGCTTTGCCCTCCTTACAAAATCGGTGACACGGATGCCGGATGTGCAGCTATATGTGCATAATCCACATTCCATGCAGTTAAGAGGAGACAACATCTTGATTCTTTCGCGGTTTGCGCTCTTGACTGCCTCCATGATAAGGACTGGCTGAAGTCCCTGTGGGCAAGACAAGACGCATGATCCGCATCTGATGCATGGTGCCTCTGGCTTTGTGCTCTCGTTCATGACGATGAGAGATGTAACTGTCTTTGTTGCGATGCAGTCTTCATTTGGAAGAGCGGTGCCCATCATTGGTCCACCGAAGATAAGAACCTTCTTTTCCTCTCCCTTATATCCACCTGCTAAGTGAATGAGGTTGATGACTGGAGTTCCAACACGAACGATGAAGTTACTAGGAGCGTTGATTCCGTCTCCGTTGACAGACATATATCTTTCGATGACTGGCTTGTTATACCAGATGGCATCGTAGATAGATGCAGCAGTGGTGACATTGACATTCATGATTCCATATGCTGGTGGAATCTTTCCTGGAGCCATCTTGATTCCAAGCGCGGTCTTGACCATTGCGACTTCCCATCCTTGTGGATAGAAGTTCTTCATTGGAGAAACCACGATTCCTTCGCCTGGGTAATACTTGTCGATCATCTCATTCAAATGAGCGATGATCTCTGGATGCGTTTCCTTTACGCAGATTCTTGCATCTTTGCAGCCGAACATCTGCATTAAGAGTTTTGTTCCGCCGAAGATTTCTTTTGTCTTGTCGAGCATGAATCTCTGGTCGGTATCAAGATATGGTTCGCATTCGATACCGTTGATCAATATGTAGTTGATCTTTTCTTTTGTCTGCAACTTGACGTGGGTTGGGAATCCTGATCCTCCTAAGCCAACACAAGCGCAATTCTCGATGATTTTAATCATCTCATCCTTGGTAAGAGCAGCAACCTCTTCAGGTGTTCTTTCCTTAACTGAAGGGTCCAAGGTATCAAGGCGGTCGTTATCAATCTTCATGAAGTTGACGAGTTTGCCACAGCGATGATAGTGCTTTTCGATTTTGACCATTGTGCCACTGACTGTTGAGTGGATAGGCTGGTCGAAGAATGGTCCATGTCTAACACCAATTACTTGGCAGAGATTTACATGGTCGCCTTCTTTGACGAAGATATCAGCTTTACCGCATCTACCGTTTTCAACTGCAATATAGACATAGTCTGGAATTGGAGCTGGAAGAGCAGGGCGTTTGGAAAGCAAATTATCTACGCCACCTATTTTTGTGGTTTTTGCAATCATATTAGTGCCTCTTTCGCGCTGTCATTATTGCACGCGCAATTATTTGTGCATAGCGCGTAAGTTTAGAGTGAACAATTGTATATAAAAAACACTCGATGAAAACTGCACTTTTCTCTTTTTTCGTATATGGTAATCTTCTACCGAATTGCAAGAAAACAAGACAGATTTTATTGATAAAATAACACTGATTTGATTAAGGCATTGTGCATTTAACACATTGAGCGGGCCATCTTTATCGTTTTTTATTGGAAGTGTGGTATGATGGTTGCATGGCAATCACAGAAGAAAGAATTAAAGAACTTATGGCAAAGGATGTGTCCACAAAAACCCTCTTGGTGGATGCATCAAATCTCGAAGAAACAAAAAGGCAACACGAAAAGGACGGATGGCGATTGGTAAAGGAAACCGAACTCAACGGAAAATATAAAATCACATTCCAAAAGGTTAAGTAAAATGAATCACTGCATATTGGTAAAATTCATGCCTGGATTTAAGCTTGATGAACATATAGATGATATCAAAAGAATCTTTGATTCAATTAAAATTGGCGGCTTATCGAAAGTGGATTATATCCGCAACTGCATCGATAGAGATAATAGGTATGATTTCCTCATAAAAATCCACATTGAAAAAGATAGTTTGCCGGAATATGACGCTTCATCCGGTCACCATGAATGGAAAGAAAAATATGGCCAATTTGTGGAGAAAAAGGCCATATTTGATTACGAAGATTAATTGGATTACTTCCCGTAGTAATCCTTTTTTTCTCCTTTGTAGTAGCAAACGTCCTCTTCAATTAAGCTGATTTTGCCGTCTTTTACTTCGAGAATGTTGAAGCAGCAGTTGTAAGGAACTTTGCCATGCCAGAAATCTCTTTTATCCTCATATAAGAAATTTAACATTGCTCGCATTGCGAATCCGTGCGTGCCCACAAGATACGTTTTGTCGGCGTTTCTGGACGCCAACTTTTTTATGAATGCTTGCGTTCTGTCAATTACTTGCTGGACGCTTTCTCCTCCAGGTGCCCCAGGACTGGAGAATGGATCCTTAAAGAATTGCCTAATGTCTTCGATTGAAGGGTTGCTCTCGTCTCCCAGATTCGCTAGAGTCCAATCTCCTACATCTACCTCAACGAGATCCTTGTCTAAATAAAAGCCGGCATCGTTGTTCCCACTCTTAGATAAAATGATCTTTATAGTCTCGGTGGATCTTATTAATGGAGAAGAATAAGCCTCATCAAAATGTATTCCTCTGAGTGCTTCTCCAGTAATTTCAGCAAGCCTTAATCCATCTTGATTGAGCGGAACGTCTTTCCTTCCTTGCAAAATCCTCGACTTGTTAAAATCAGTTTCTCCATGCCGAACGATGTAGATTTTCATACTCGATTGTCCCCGATGTTTCAAAAGAAACCCCTTTATCAGTAATTTTATACAAATTATACTTCCAATTTCACGATTTTTAATTCATAGTTTTGTTGTCCATAAAAAGGAAAGGAATTTTTTTATGCAATACACAAAAGATGTACAGAATATGTGCAAGGTCAACTGTGGTGCTTCTCATGGTTGCGCTCCAATTCCAGAAGAAGGAAAGTGGATCTACTCAAGAGAAATCAAGGACATCTCCGGTTTCACACACGGTATCGGATGGTGTGCTCCTCAGCAGGGCGCTTGCAAAATCACATTAAACGTCAAAGAAGGAATCATCCAGGAAGCTTTAATCGAAACAATCGGTTGCTCAGGTATGACACACTCAGCAGCTATGGCTTCTGAAGCTATCGTTGGCAAGACTGTTCTTGAAGCATGCAACACAGACTTAGTTTGCGATGCTATCAACACAGCTATGAGAGAACTCTTCCTCCAGATCGTCTACGGAAGAACACAGTCAGCTTTCTCAGAAAACGGACTTCCAGTCGGTGCAGGCCTCGAAGACTTAGGCAAAGGCTTAAGATCACAGGTCGGTACAATCTACTCAACACTTGAAAAGGGCCCAAGATATCTTGAACTCGCAGAAGGTTACATCACATCAATCGCTCTTGATGAGAACAACGAAATCTGCGGCTATCAGTACCTTTCATTAGGCAAGTTCACAGACTTCCTCAAGAAGGGCTTATCTCCAGAAGAAGCTCTCGAAAAGGCAAAAGGCCAGTACGGCAGATACAACGATGGTGTCAAGCACATTGACCCACGTAAGGAATAATGGGAGGAATACGAACAATGGCAATCACATTTGAAGGATACGAGAGACGTATCAACCAGATTAACAAGGCTTTAAACGAAAACGGCATTTCTTCTATTGAAGAAGCAGAACAGATCACAAAGGCAAAAGGCTTAGATGTCTACACAATGGTTAAGGACATCCAGACAATCTGCTTCGAAAACGCATGCTACGCTTACATGGTTGGCGCTGCAATCGCAATCAAGAATAACGCAAAGACAGCTGAAGAAGCTGCTAAGTACATCGGTGTCGGCTTACAGTCATTCTGTATCCCTGGCTCAGTTGCAGACGATCGTAAGGTCGGTCTTGGCCACGGTAACTTAGGCGCTATGCTCTTAAACGAGAACTCAAAGTGCTTCGCATTCTTAGCTGGTCACGAATCATTCGCTGCAGCTGAAGGCGCTATCGGTATCGCTAAGACAGCAAACAAGGTTAGAAAAGAACCTCTCAGAGTTATCTTAAACGGTCTTGGAAAAGACGCAGCTAAGATCATCTCAAGAATCAATGGCTTCACACACGTTGAAACACAGTTCGACTATGCAACAGGCAAGGTCAACATCGTTAAGGAAACAAAGTATGGCTCAAACCCAGACAGATTAGCAGTCCGTTGCTACGGCGCTGACGATGTCCGTGAAGGTGTCGCTATCATGCACCTCGAAGGCGTTGACGTTTCAATCACAGGTAACTCAACCAACCCAACACGTTTCCAGCACCCAGTTGCAGGCACATACAAGAAGGAGTGCATCGAACTCGGCAAGAAATATTTCTCAGTCGCATCAGGCGGTGGTACAGGACGTACATTACACCCAGACAACATGGCTGCAGGTCCAGCTTCATACGGTATGACAGATACAATGGGCCGTATGCACTC
>JAKSVD010000060.1 GCA_024408305.1 Bacilli bacterium
AATTCCTCCCCTACTTATAGAAGATAGGGGACTTCTTGGTGAAATATGTTAAAAACAAATAAAACACAATTGTTCAAACTTGCTACCTATCAAGCGATTTTTAGGAAAAAATCAAAAAATCTCTCTAGTAACTAATAGGAGGACCTGATGATGTACAGTCAGCAAATCCTAGGACCCCATCCTCAGTTTGGAGGAAAGTGCAAATGGATGATGTACTCACCTTTATGGTGTTGCTCATTATCTTAATTATCCTTCGTCGCAAGAAGTAGGAAAATAAAAAGGAGGCAAACGCCTCCACAAAAAAGCATGATTATTATGGCCCCAAACCCTAGCTAGGTCAAGGCCTGACCCAGGGGAAGGGGTCCGCTTTAGAGCGAGGCGGAGAAATCTTCCTCGTTCTTTTGTTTAAAAAAGTGGAGGCTTTAAACCTCCACATTATTTATTCAAGAACAAGTAATCCAACTGCCTTCTGGACTCTCTTAAGAGTGGTGCTTGCAATTTCGTTTGCCTTCTTTGCGCCTTCCTTCAAGACTTCTAGATATTCGCCTGATGCGATGATTTCTTCGTATCTTGCTTTGAATGGGCCAAGCTCCCTTTCAACGGTATCTGCAACCGCCTTTTTGAAGTCGCCGTATCTTGTGCATCCTTCGAACTGCTTTGCTGCGTCTTCGATAGATATATCGTTAAGTGCGGCATAGATTGTTAAAAGATTTGAGATTCCTGGCTTATTTACTGGATCGTAATAGACGAGTCCTTCCATATCTGTGACTGCAGACATGATTTTCTTTCTGATTGTCTTCATGTCATCCTTGAGGAAGATGTCTCCTTTAGGATCTGATTTGCTCATCTTCTTTGTTGGATCGCTCAATGACATGATTCTAGCACCGACCTTGTTAACCTTTCCTTTAGGCATAACGAGGACTTCGCCGTATTTGTAATTGAAGCGGTGGACCAAGTCTCTTGCAAGTTCGATATGCTGGAGCTGGTCTTCGCCAACTGGAACGGTGTTTGCATCGTATAAGAGGATATCCGCTGCCATTAGGACAGGATATGCGAATAATCCTAATCCGATTTCCTTGTCGTTCATCTTTGCGGATTTGTCTTTGAACTGAGTCATACGTGAGAGTTCGCCCATATATAAGTAGTTCTGAACAATCGCATTTAATTCAGAATGAGCAGGGACTGAAGATTGAAGGAAGATTGTTGCCTTCTTTGGGTCAAGTCCTGATGCAAGATAGAATGCAGCGATGTCTCTAGAATTTGATCTTAAAACTTCAGGATCGATTGGAAGAGTCAACGCGTGTAAGTCTGCGATGAAGATAAAAACTTCTCCATTGTCCTGAAAATCTTTGAAGTGCCTTAATGCACCGATGTAGTTGCCAAGTGTTAATTGGCCAGTTGGTTTAATGCCTGATAATATACGTTCCATAGGAAAAACTATAAATGAATATAAGCATTTTGCAACTTATATATTATAATTAGGCTATGATTAAGATCTATTATTCGCCAAGTTGTTCAAGCTGTCGAAAAGTTAAGAAATGGTTCGAGGAGCAAAAGATTCCTTACATTGGTAAGGATATTTTCAGCGGAACCCTTTCTAACGACGATCTCATGGAGATTATTTCAAAGTGCATTGATGGCACCGATGAAATCATCTCTCCAAGAAGTAAGATTGTTATGGAAAACGATATCGACTTCGATTCGATGAAAATCTCAGAGCTCATTGAATTCATAAAGAAGAACCCATCCGTCTTAAGAAGGCCAATAATCGTTGATGATAGAAAGGTTCAGGTTGGTTATAACCCAGAGGAGATTAGAACCTTCATCCCACCTGCAAGAAGGCTCGCTGAGATGACCTGCAACGTACAGTGTCCAAGATTTGGTCAATGCGAGACAAGCTTAGATATGTTAGGAAAAACGCCTATCCAGAATTAAGGATGGGCGTTATTTTTTTGCTGCGTTAAGCGCTCTAGCTGTTTTTGTTGTCTTGTTTTGGATAAATGCTATTCCTTTTGATTCAAGCAAAGCTTGTAGGATTAATTCCGCTTTTGCAAGACTATCGGATTCATATTCGATTTCATAATCTACAATATCGGAGTAGTGGTTTTCATCTATCGAGAGAATTCCTCCAAGATATTGTAAATCGATTCTTTTGGTCTTAAGACTTGCAACGATAGTTAGTTTCGATACGTCAAAGTGTAGAGACTCTAGAGTGTGTTTCACTTCACCTTCAGGGAATGATGATCCAGTCTTGATAGCTTCTCTTTCTTCATCGCTTATGATATCGGTGGTTTCGAGTCTTCCGCCGCCTTGCACGAGCGTCTTAAGTGTTAGTTCGTTGCAGTTCTCTTTTTCTCTAATCCGTAGTGAAACATTATTCTTGCGTAACTCCAAATTGGTGGTATCCACATAGTGGTTTACCTGAACATAAGGAAGTGAATTTGAAAATATATCAAGAAGTGAATAGTAGTCAGTCTCGCTTAATAGAACTTTTGCCTCAAATTCAAGTGTGTTGCTCATAAGTTTCCTCAATGTGTTATTATACTATCATGAACAATTTAATTCTCTCATCAACATCAGACTTCTTCTTATCAAATCTATGGTGGATTATTACCATCGCAGTTATTATCGCTCTTGGGGCATTCTTCTTAATCGACTCGCTTCTTGCAAAGAAAAAGAAAGAACCAAAAGTCAAAATCGCAACTAAATCAGAATATCTTGATGCTTTAGGTGGTTCTGAGAACTTAATTGATAAAGAACTGAAGGGCTCAAGAATCATCGTAAAACTAAATGATTATTCCAAAGTAAACGAGGAGAAATTAAAAGAAGCCGGAGTTACCGGCTTCATCAAGATGAGCGACAAGCTCACCCTTGTTATCAAGGATAAGGCAGAAGACGCCTATCAAGTTATTTTTGGTAATAACGATTAAAGACGTGAATCCTTAGGTCCTCAGTTGGGAAGCCCATGACGTTGTCATAGGATCCGACAATCGACTTGATCAATCCGGCTTCATCTTGAATTCCATAAGCGCCAGCCTTGTCTAGAGGCTGGTATTTCTTTATATAATCCCAGATTTGCTCATCGCTTAGTTCGTTGAAATATACATCCGTTGCTACGGATCTATTAACTTCAACGCCTTTTCCGATATAGGTATACCCTGAGATGACAACCTGTTTCTTTCCAGACTCATTCTTAAGCATCCTAAAGGCGTCGTTCTCATCTAATGGTTTACCCAAGACTTCATCACCTAGAACAACGATTGTATCGCATGCGATAACTTCGTTGTTTGGATATTTGGAATGGATGGCATAGGCTTTAAGCTTGCTTTCTTCTAAAGCTAATGAGCTTGCTGAAACTATCCCCTCAATTGCCTTTTCGTCAACATTAGGGACGATGATCTCATATTCATCAATCAATTTCTTCAGCAATTCCCTTCTTCTTGGGGATTGTGATGCGAGTATCAGCATATTAATTAACGCTCATGACTACAGGAATAATCATTGGGCTTCTATCTGTTTTTCTCTTGATGTAATGAGAAACTGCGCTCTTAACAGAAGATTTTATCTCGGCAAAAGTTGCTTTGTTTCTCAAGACTTGGTTAATAGCTTCTTCGGCTGCCATCTGAGAATGTCTCATTAAGTGAGTGTCGCCTGTTACTGCGAATCCTCTTGCGTAGAAGATTGGCTTATCAACCATCTTGTTTTTCTTGGTGTCGATAGCAACAACGATTGTTACCATGCCGTCACTCTTCATCTGCTCTCTATCGCGGATGACAACTGTTGATAAACCGTCGATGTCGTTACCGTCGATATAGATGTCTTCAGCCTGAACGTGACCATTATATGAGACTTCATGATTCTTGAGCGTCAAGACATCACCATTGTCACAAATGAATGTGTTTTCTTTAGCTAATCCAATAGCCTGTCCGATTTCTGCATGGAATTTTAACATTCTATATTCGCCGTGAACTGGCATGAAATACTTAGGATTTGCAAGTCTTAGCATCAATCTTAATTCCTGTCTTGATGGGTGGCCTGAGGAGTGGAGGGAGAATGCTAAACCATTTTGCTTAACATCTGCGCCCTGTTTAACAAGTGAGTTAACAAGCTTGTCGACTAATGCGCCATTACCTGGAATTGGGTTTGAGGAGAAGACGATTGTGTCTCCTGGCAAGATTCTGACATTCTTGTGGTCGCCTCTAGCTATACGCGATAAAGCCGCCATTGCTTCGCCCTGTGAGCCAGTGCATAAGATACATACTTCATTGGCCTTGTAGTTTCTTAACATATCATCGGTGATGATTGATGCGTCAGGAATGGTTATATAACCATAACGTCTAGCTAAAGAAACAACAGTTTCCATTGATCTGCCTAAAATGCAGATCTTTCTATTGTGTTCAACGGCAACTTCAACGACTTGCTGGATACGGTTGATGTTGGATGAGAAGGTTGAGACGATGATACGGGCTGGAGCCTTATCAAAAACTTCCTGTACGCCTTGCTTAACTGCTGTTTCTGATGGTGTGTATCCTTCGATTTCAGCGTTTGTGGAATCTGCCATCAAAAGATCGATTCCCTCTGTTCCTAATCTAGCAAGTTTTGAGATTTCGAAGTTTGGTCCTACAGGAGTTAAATCAATCTTGAAGTCACCAGTCTCGACTATTCTTCCCTGTTTTGTATCAATGCAGATACCGTATGCATCAGGGATTGAGTGAGTGACTCTAAAGAAGGTGACGTGGAAGTCATCTGTAATATCAACAACTGAATCGGAATCGTATTCAACGATCTTGACGTCTTCTTTTACCCTTGCGTCCTCTAACTTATGTCTAATTAAAGCGGCTGCCAAACGTGGTGCGTAGATGACAGGTATGTAGACGCTTCTGATGAGGAACGGAATTCCTCCGATGTGGTCTTCGTGACCGTGTGTGATGAACAATGCTTTTATTTTGGTTCTATTGTTCTTCAAATATGTGTAGTCCGGGATGACATAATCGACTCCAGGAAGATTGGCTTCAGGGAACCTGACGCCTGCGTCGACTAGTATAATTGAACGCTCAGTTTCGAAGCAGTAAGTGTTTTTTCCTACCTCTCCTAATCCTCCTAGCGCGAAGATGTTAACCGGAGATTCGTATTTAACCATAAATAAATACCCCCTATTAATCGATAAAAATCGTATGTGACGAATTTTTCTTGACTAAAGATTAACACGAGGGTATCGAGTTACAAAGTAATATTTTTTGAAAGCGGTTATACAGCTACGGCTCCAGGCAATGGCTGCATTGGATTGTTTTTATCGATATGGTCGTAGAAGAGGATTCCTGATAAGTGATCGATCTCATGCTGAAGGACGATTGCATCATATCCTCTTGCGGTGATCTTAACCATTTCACCGGTTGAAGCCTCGTATGCTTTGACATCGATTCTATATGCGCGGTGGATTAATCCTTCATGCTCTTTATCCACAGATAAGCATCCTTCACCACCAGGTAGATAGCATTTCTTGATGCTCTCCACGATGATCTTTGGGTTAACGAGTTGATGCATGACGTAATTGCCCTCATCATCCACTGGGTAATAGACAACTAGCATCTTCTTGTTTAAACCAATTTGTGGTGCTGCAAGTCCTACTCCTTCTCTTACCTCTGGATGGGCTTTTCTAAATTCCTCATCTTGAGAGTCTTTGAGGTACTGAAGCATCTCATCGAGTGTTGCCTTATCTTCTGCGCTTAATGGCAAAGTGACATCTACGCAAGGCATGCGTAGAGACTTTTCTGTATCTTTAACTATCTTAATCATCGATGGTATTGTAGCACATTGAGATAAAAAACATTAGAATAATGGCATGGAAGAAAATCTGATCAAGTCTTTAAACGAATTAAAGGATGCTCTTACAAATGATCCAAGAGTCATCGCGCTAAATGAGGCAGAACAATCTTTGTATGCAGATCCTGCTTTAATCGAACTGATTAAAAAGAAAAACGCTGCAGAAGAGGATTATCAATTAGCCTTAAGAATCTATGGTGAGAAGGATGAGAAGACAAAAGAAAAAGAAAAAGCTTTATACATAGCAAAGCTTCAAATGGACGAGAATGAGACCGCTAAAAAATATAGTGAGCTATATATCGTTGTGCGTGATTTATACATACAGATAGATGATGTAATCTTCTCACCATTCAGAAAGAAGACGATAGGGGATGTTCGCTAATGCTTAAACTTGTCTCTGGAAAATATCGCTCAAGAAGCATTGATGTTCCACCAAATGTAACTGTTCCTACCAAATCCATGGTTAGAACCGCCATTACAAATGCGTTGATGGATGAATTAAGAGGGGCAGAGGTCCTGGATCTTTTTGCTGGTTCGGGTGCCCTGGGTTTTGAATCGTTGTCTCGCGGTGCTAAACATTGTGTATTCGTCGATTCTTCTAAAGAAGCAATAGATGTAATAAGAAAGAATGCAGCCTTGCTTAAAGAAACAAATTGCGACATTCTTTTTATGGATTACCAATTAGCGTTGGATAAATTTGAAAAACCATTTGATATCATTTACCTTGATCCTCCATATCGAATGAAGGAAGTGTATGAAAAAGTTCCATCAATCATTCTTGAAAAGGGATTGTTGAAAGAACATGGAGCAATAGTTCTAGAATATGAAGGCGATATTACCGTTCACAAGGAATTATTCTCCTTCGCTAAAGAATATTCGTACGGCAGAACCCACGTTATAATTTTGAGGAAATAATTATGAAGAAAGCAGTGTACCCTGGAAGTTTTGATCCAATTACAATCGGACACATGGAAATACTCCAACGTTCCTTGGAAGTTTTTGATGAGGTGACAATTTTATTGGCGGTAAATCCCAACAAAAGGTCTACATTTTCAGTTGAAGAGAGACTGGAGATGATGAAAGAGGCAACCAAGGATCTAAAAGGTGTTACAGTTGATTTCTGTCCTGGTCTTACAGTTGATTATTGCCACAAACATGGCGCAACTCATTTAATAAGAGGCTTACGCGCTGTTACTGACTTTGAATACGAATTCCAGCTAAGCGCCGCAAACCACTTTGCCGCTCCTGATATCGACATGGTCTTCTTTATGGCAAAACAAGAAAACACATTCATCTCCTCAAGCACAATTAATGAACTTCATAGAGCTGGAGTGGACATTTCTCCTCTTGTACCGCCTATTGTCGTTGAGATGTATAAAAAACTTAGTAAATAAAAAGTTGCCCATCGAGGCAACTTTCTTTTAGTTCAAGCAAATCGAGATCGTATTCTTTTCTCTATCGCCTCTAAGAGATGAATAATAGAGGTCTTCCGCTTCGAACGTGTCGTTTGAATCGATTGTGATGTTATCGAATGGAATTCCCAATGCTCTAAGTTGATATGTTGCAAGGACCTGGAGATCGACGAAATCAACACCTTCGGTTCTTTTTGCCGCACCGGTATATCCTTTTGCGATGACGGAGAGAAGTTCTTCTCTATCAACGACAACATGCGCGAATGTAAGGCTTGGCCCTACGTATACGCACACGTCTTTAGATAATAATCCGTATCTAGCGATTACTTCCTTCATGTCCATCTTGAGGTCTTCGTTCTCAAGTTTCTCTTTGTTCAACAAGCATGCACCAATCAAGTTTTTTGTTTTCGAATAGAAGACGACAGGCATGTCATCTCCATACTCAATTACAAGTGGATGGTTGCTTGCCATGGTTGTAACGATTGTTTTAACAGATTCTCCGGTAAGTGGGAGATCACCTTTGTTAGCGACCCTAATAAGGCCTTTTTCAAAATTAATAGTCTTCATACATCTATATTATATATAAAAAGAAAACCGCCGAAGCGGAAATCTTTTATTTTTTTTGATAATTAAGCAATTGCCTTGTTATCAGCGAAGAGATTATCAGGGTTCTTTTCGTATGGATCGCAGTGGTTCCACATGTTTCTGAGAATCTTTGCTCTTTCAGCAGGTGTGTTGCCTGAGACTGAGAAGATGATTTCGCTGATACCAGCACGTCCTGCTGATAATGCTTCTGCAGAGTAGTCAACTAAGAGAATAGTTGGAACTGGGAAGTTAGCGATTGTGCTCTGTGAATCTGAACCAGATGACTGAAGTGAGAATGAATCGTAATTTGTTTCTGACATCTGAGCTCTCTGATAGTAAGGAGCATCCATCAATGCTGGGCCAACTGTGTTGAAGAGGTCCATGTTGTTGATGAGGTATCTGTTGAATGCTGATGTGCCATCGATGTTCTCA
>JAKSVD010000061.1 GCA_024408305.1 Bacilli bacterium
AGAACACACCAAAAGATCCATGGTCTCCAAGAGAATATTGGTATGGATGTAGATTATGTGGCGCTATCTCTGATACAGAGTATTGGACAAAGGAAACCGTTGGAACAATCACTAAAACTCCAACAGAGAATGAAAACGGCGCAGTCCGTTTCGTTCTACCTGACGGCTCAACTGATTTCTACCCACTCCCATCTCTTAACAGCATGTACGCTGAAATATTCTACAAAAAGAGACGTATTACCCCAGAGAACGTCTGTACTAATGTTGAATTCCAATACTATCTCGGCACAACAAATCCTGCTCCTGTCGGTCCATACTACGGAACACAGAATATGAATATTATGAGATTTGTCGGATCATGGAACGCATCTGAATTAAAAAATGCAGATATTTTGTGGTCTCACACATTCGCCGAATATCACGATATCGATGATCACGGCTCATGCTCAGTGTGCGCAACACCTAACTATGTCGTCTGCGACATGGAAGACAAGGAAAGCGCAACATTCGCAAACGGAAAGGTCGTTGATAACATCACATATTTCGATATCACCAATGCCGAAGGTCTCATCAGTGTTGAATCAAGCATCACCGGCACAAGCGATTACATCCTCCAAAGCGTCTATGATAAGACGGCAGGGGAAGAAGTCGAAATCGAAAAACCTGAGAAGAATATCCTCGAATTCGTCGCTGAGACCGGACACACCTATTCCCTTAAGGCAATGGGATTAAGCGCAGGTTCTAACACCCTCACAGTCAAGAAGAATCCATTCGTGATGGATGTCACCACATGGTTATCTAGAATAGTTGATGGAGAAACTGAATGCAGAATCGTTGGAAACATCTTCAACGGAGCAATCACAAAAGGTTCAACAATTAACTATTACGACCCAGCAGATGAAAGCATCAAAACCACGACCGTCCTCGATATCCTCTACAAAGGAGAGTCAGTTGACTATGTCAAGGGTAACGAAACAGGAGTGGCTGTGAACATTCGTGTTGATGGCTCAGCTTGGACTTCCTTCAACTCTCAGTTCAACAAGGAATTGAAGGGCTATAGCGGATATCACACCCTTAACATGACCAGTACATTCACCAACTGTAAGTTGCTTACAACTGTTAAAGCAGAAGGCGGCAAAAACACTCCAATTTTCAATAGATACTCACCAAAGTTCGTTATTGGTGGTACTGAATATAGAGGTGTTATAGTCATTCCATCAGAACTTGGAATGGATTACATCCTACCTGGAAGTTACGTGGAAGGAATCACAATCAGCTTCTCAAAAGAAATCCCAATGGAACTATACGGAAACTGCTTCCGTATCCAGGAAGATGAAGGTGGAGCATATAAGACATTCGTTGGCTATGCAATAACCGATCCAAATGTTGATGTTGATTCCTCCATCCATCTCTATAGAGGCGGAACTTCTATCCATAATGATTCAATCAATCTACGTGAAGACTTCGGCGTCAGCGAGGATGGAACAATCTATTCATTCATCGATAACCGCTTCAGAGCCTACGACATCACCGAATGGAAGAAGATTGCTAAATATGCATTCTATACTGATGAATTTGATTTCGTTTGGGATGAACCAGACGGATTCCTTGCAACAGACACAACATACTCCACAATGATGTATTGGGTCGATGGAAGAAGCTTGGTTGGACAGAAGTGCACACTCATCTTATGGGATGGAACAACTAAGTCAGAAATGACCGCAACAATTACCGACTACGAAGGTGGATTCGGATACGGCATGGATTATTTCATTGACTTTGATGTTGATTACGAAACAAAGTCCAAGATTTATGGTTTCTACAAGACTTGGTAAACAATCCAATTCCAAATAAACAAGCAATAGTTTAGTAACACCGAATAAGTATCAGGGGTTCCCTAGTGGAATCCCTTTTATTTATATATTTATATAAGGTGCAATTACCCCTAGTATTGGGGTTTTTTCTACATTTAAAAAATAAATGAATGACAGTTTCTATTTCCCCTCCTTATAATGAACGCATTCGGAGGATTAATTTCTTTTAAGGAATTAATAAATGGTTATGGCAGATATTTTTGAACAAATTACCTCATACGTATCTGAATATGGTTTCAGATTACTATTTATCCTATGCATCATCATCGTCGGTGTATGCCTCACTTGGCTTATCTCGTTCTTGCTTAAGAAGCTCTTGCTCAAAACAAGAATTGACGGCGCTATAGTGTCCTTCATCGTCTCGATCTTCAAGATTCTCATGGCGGTTGTCGTGGTCTTGGTTTGCGCTTCTATCTTAGAACTCTCCACCAGCGGACTTCTCGTCTCACTCTCCACCTTAGCCCTTGCTGTTGGTCTTGCATTAAAGGACTCATTCGGTAACGTCGCTAACGGAATCTTAATCATCGTCAATAAGCCATTCAGACGTGGAGATTTCGTCTCCATCAATGGAGTTGAAGGTAAGGTTCACTCAATCAACTTATTAACAGTTGAATTAATCACTGCCGGAAACGTTAAGATTGTCATGCCAAACAATTCCGTTCTTAACGGAAATATCACAAACTACTCTGCATTAGCCATCAGACGCGCTGATATGAAGTTCGAAGTCTCATATGGCTCAGATATGGATAAGGTCGAATCAGTTCTCAATGCAGTTGCCTTCGATCACCCAAAGGTCTTAAAGTCCATGAAGATCAATGTCTACATGGATTCGCATTCATCATCAAGCATCGTTTACGCAGTTAAGGTATGGGTCAATACAGGAGATTACTTCTCAGTCATGCACTCATTCCCAAGACTCGTCTATGATGCATTTGAAAAAGAAGGAATCGCAATCCCATTCAATCAGTTGGATGTGCATATCGATAACATCGAGAAGGAGTAATTATGATCAAAGAGTTATTGTTAGCTCTTAGCGTCATAGGAACTCTAGCTGGAGGGACCACAAGTCGAACCAGCTACACGATGCTAAGAGAAGAAGAAACAGAAGTGCCTCCTGAAAGCTGGTATTCCGAAGAGAGATTCACAACGATTGATAATCCAACGGAACAGGATTTCGATATTACTAGAACCTATAAGAAGAACTGTCCATATTACTCAATCGAGAAACATTTCAAGGCACCAAGTGCCTGGGTCTATGTTCTCAAGATGAGCGATCAGCAAAGAGATGATTTCATCGATACAATAAGAGATATCAAGACTATCTCATTTCGTATGACTTCATTCATTTTCTATCGTGATGTCAACGGATTCCCATTCTACGTCGATTCCGATAACAGATGGATTTCAGACGATATCGACACATTCGCCACAAACCTACAGGATATGGTTGATGGCTATGTCATCGGTGAGGCAACAGAGGGCGCAGAACACGCAATCCTTGGTGGCCATTTCGATATTGAAGTAGTCAATGGCGATTACAATACCTTCAAATTCCGTTTCGACTTGCAGGAACAAGAAATCAAACCATTTGTCGTCTCCGATATTTTCAGCGCAAATGTCAGCTACTACAAGACGAGCGAAGAAGAGAGAATCACTGTCTCTGCATATTTAGACGATGATGTCTTCAATGCTGACTATGGATATGTCACAGATGAGAGATATGTAGCATTAGATGGATCATTCTACATCGATTACTATGTAGTTGATTTCTACGCTAACGATTCCGTCCTTCTTATGAGTGTGGGTCTAGATGAGGCAACTAAATCAATTGAGTTTCAGAAGATTTCTGACACTCCAATGAAGATCACTGCCATCGCACGCCTTAATTCAGACCATAAGCAGTACACATTCGAAGCTGAACCAATTGTGGTCCAGGATCCTGAGTTCAACATCTTAGTCGATGGATTCGACAATAGAACAACTATCGGCAAGGGAGTGGAACACAACCTTCAAATCGTTTTGGATAATACGGACTTAGGCTTACTTGATTACGATTATAGCGGAACATCTCTATACGCAAGCGCGCTAAATGTAGAAACTGATGAATATATCGAACTCTATACCAACGAAAACATGTTTAATACCGATGAACCTTTCACAATCAAGGAGGATCATTTCAGTTTTGACTTCAAGTTTGACAAAGCAGGCAAATATGACTTGGATCTCGTCATATACCTCGCTGCAGATACATTTGGCATGTTCTATGACTTCCATGCTGAAATCGAGTGCATTGAAGAAGAGCCATATCACGTTCCTGCAAACGAAATCTTCAAGCTTAAGAACAGAGAATCAACTTCAATCAACGCGATTACAAACGGTGAAGACATTGTTATTGAAACTTCAGTAGATCCAACATCCCTTAACTCAAAAGGAGAAGTTGAATACACATTCGAAACATCAAGAACGGGCGTCATCGACGTAGTCGAAACTGACGGCACATTCACGATTAAGCCATTAGCACCAGGCAACGTTACCTTAACATTAATTGCTAACTCAGATACATTCGAGAACCTTAAGCAGACTCTCCAGTTCCATGTCTTTGACGACTTCACAAGCGCATATAGCTTCGTCTATGAAGATGGATTTCATCAGTCCAAAGAAGACTTCGATGTCAGCTTAAAAATCGAAGATGTCGATGATATCGAGAACGCCAACATTGAATGGACAGTCGTGGATGCTGAAGGAAATCCTGCAGCCTTCACAATCAAGAACCGCAACACAATCACCATCACCGAACCTCCAAGCGGAGATTACACAGTCTCTGCTACGGTCAACGGAAATAAGGTTGGAGAAACAACAATCCAGTTCCGTGCGATGGATATGAATAAGTTCGTGAGACAGAACATCCTTTGGATCTTCTTGATCACAGTTGGATTCATGACCTTAATCCTTGTCTTCAAGGGTCTTATCTCAAAGCCTCGCTCACTCGATAAGAGACTTGAGAAAGCGTACGAGGAATTCAATAAGCTTGATCCAAAAGACGAATCCGCATATATCTCTGGCTTAAAGAGAGTCAAGGGCATGCTTAGTGGTGCGCTTTCTCAGGCTGAAGACTTAAACATCGATTCTCATAACCAGTACGAGAAGATCATCCGTTACATCAAGAAGACAATCTCAAGCGTCAAAGTCTTGATTAAACAGGACACAGAACTAGGTTTAGAAGAGAAAGGCGTAAAGCTCCAGGAAGTCACAGAAACATCCTTCAGAAAGACCGTTTCCTTAGCTAAGGAAATGAGTGATGCTCAGGCCATGATTGAAGAGAATCACCGCCAGGCAAACCTCAATAACTACGCAAGAGTAGAAAACGAGAAAAAGCCTAAGAAATCCAAAAAGGCAGAACCTGTAGTGGAAGTTGCTCCAACCCCGGTCATGGATGCTCCAATTGAAGAAGCAATCCCAATGGCAGAGGAAAACGCTGATGTTGTCCGTTGCCCATATTGCGGCTCTAACAAGGTCAATCTCACCGACACTGATGAATATATCTGTGCCGATTGCAAAGAGAGATTCAAGCTTGAAAACGAGCACAATGTCGCTGATGCAGAAGACGCTCCATCAGAAACTGCAGATGGATCAACGGATGGTGGAAGCAATTAATTAATATTTCTTCCCACCAAAAAATAATCATAAAAATTCACGAATTGAGGGTGGCCATAGTCATCCTCTTTTTCTTTGCAAAAATATCGATGAAATCTACACTTTTGATAAATTTGCAATTAGGTAAGAAAAGGTGTAGTAATCATCTTGAAAAATTTTTACCTATTTTTTTAAATTTCCTCTTTACACATTTACAAGTAAAAGGTATAGTATTAGTGCAGAGGTGGGAAAAAGTGGGAAGATACCAAGGAACATACAACAGAAACCTTGATGCCAAGAAGCGTCTGCAAGTCCCTTCCAAATTGGTGGGAGGAACAATTCCAGCTAAGTTCTATATGCTTAGAGGATTCGATGGCTGCATCGCAGTCTATGATGAAACTGGATATGACGCATTGATGGCCACACTTGAACCTAAGCTCTATCAGGGGCATTCCCAATACAAATACATCAGAAAGGTCATGGAAAGCGTGAACGAACTTGATGTAGATTCACACGGCAGAATCACCCTCGGCGAGGCCATTGCTAAGAAATACAACATCGGAGATTCAGTCCTCATCCTCGGAATGATCAATCACTTCGAGATCTGGAATCCAGAACTCTACGACGAGTACATGAATAGCGATGATGAGACCTTCGAGGAGTTAGCCGAGAGGAGTGCTCAATCAAATGGGTAAGCACATCAGTGTGCTTCTCCAAGAGACCATTGACTTGCTCAACATCAAACCTGACGGCATTTATGTTGATTGCACATTAGGAAGAGCGGGAACAAGTGGAGAAATCCTCAAAAGGATTCCAAATGGTCACTTATATAGTTTCGATGTCGATGATGAAGCCATTAGAGAATCATCTCAAAAGCTCTCAGAAATCGGAAATAATTACACCATCATTCATTCCAACTTCAGACACCTAAGAAGAGAACTGGAAGCATTAGGCGTCACAAGTGTTGACGGAGTGACAATCGATCTAGGGGTATCGAGTCCCCAGTTCGATGAAGGAGAAAGAGGCTTCTCATATAAGGAAGAAGCAAGACTCGACATGAGAATGGACCAATCCAGATCCTTCTCAGCCCACGAAATCGTCAACACCTACAGTTTGGAAGACCTCACAAGGGTCTTCCGAGAGTACGGTGAAGAACAAGATGCATATAGCATCGCAAAACTGATCGTTAAGGAGAGATCAAACTCTCCTATTGATACAACGACGCAATTAGTCGATATCATCAAAAGAGCTAAACCTAAGAAGTCACTTCTGAAGAAGGGACATCCAGCAAAGCAAGTATTCCAAGCCCTAAGGATTGAGGTAAATGACGAGCTAGGAGCCCTAAAAGAAGCCCTCGAGACAATGGTAGACCTAATTGCACCGAATGGCGTTATAGCAATCATTTCCTTCCATTCATTGGAAGATAGGATCGTTAAACAGAAATTCGTATCCCTAACCAAAGTCGAAGGAGATAGACATTTCTTAGCCCTAAGGCCAGAAGACATCGAAGTAGCGCCATTTATTAACTTAACTAAAAAGCCAATCGTGGCAAGCGAGGAAGAACTTGCGTATAACCACAGATCGGTAAGTGCTAAATTGAGAGGTATTGCCAGAAAGGAGGACTAAGTATGATCTACAAGGATAAAGTTGAAAAGACTGGTAAGACAAAAGCCACTTACATCAGAAAAAATATCCTTACGATCGCTATGATCTCCTTTGCAGCTGTCTGCTTGCTCTCCATTCCTGTAGGAATCTCCGTGAAACTTACTGGAAAGGTCAAAGCTGAAGCAGCAGAAATATCAAGCCGTTACGAGGAATCCGCTGAGGAAAACAGCGAATATTCGATCGTAGTGGATGAAGAATAATGTAATTGGATTTGCAGGATCCAATGCATATGTAGAACACGAAAAGCTGGGGTGTGGTGCCTCGGCTTTTCCCTTTTTAGTACATAATTAGTAGTTTTCGAACGAATTCTAAAAAATTACTAATCTCATAGTTGTGTAATACTTTTAGTATTAATATAATTACTGATATATGGAACAGCACACAAACACAGCCGCTATCGAAATTAGCGATACATCTATTAAATTCATCGTCGGATACTGCATCAATAAGATGCCTGTTATCGTCTATCATGATTCACGCCCATTAAAAGAAGGCGCAGTCGTAGACGGTTGCATCCAGAGACCTGAGTGTGTTATCCAGGTCGTCAAGGAATTCCTTAACCTCCCAGACGATTCAATTCGCGCTAAAGTCAACGGCATGTGTTCGCTTATCATTCCTGGGATCGGATATAGATATCTCGCAATTGAGCCAACATCCTACATCTCTCGTTACGATGAAGGCATCTCAACCGCAGACATCCAGAACTTAATCGGAATTGTCGCATCTCAGGAAGTTCCACCTGAAATGAAGGTCGTTGATATCGTTCCTAAATCCTTCAAGACAGATCAAGGCATAACAGTTGAGCCTCCATACGGAGTTATCTCTCGTAAGGTCACCGCTGAGATGTCCGTCCACACCGTTAATACAGATGTGTATCTCGGACATAGAACCACAGTTGAGAAATCCGGATTTAGAATCGATCTCGCTGCTATCTCTTCATATGCAGCGGCATACCTTATCTCCAACACCTATAGCAAACATGACCTAAGCCAATATTTCTATGTTGATATGGGCGCTAAGATTACAA
>JAKSVD010000062.1 GCA_024408305.1 Bacilli bacterium
GAACGAGAATTATGAAAATGATTTAAATGCCATCCATTCAAGTTTAGAGAGGGTAATAACAATCATCGACAATAGCCAATTCTTCACGGATTTCATGTCTGACATGGAAACCTTAAAGCAGGCCATCAACATCACAAAAGATGGATTGTTCCACCAAAGATCGGGATTTGTGGCAGGTATCTACAATGGATATTCAGTTGCCTCTGTTGATGATGAAAACCCATTAAAGAAACACCTTGAAGATATTGAAAACGCTGCTGAATGGAGCAGCTGGTTCCAGGAAGGACCTAACTTTGTTAAAGAAGGTAGATGCCCATATTGTGATGCGGTCATGGGAGAGGATGTCCATACTTGTCAAAGCGAGATCGTAGACAAGATTTCCGCTGGAGCACTTGCAAAGACCATTGAATCATTAAATTACGTAGACATTCTCTGCAAATACCTATCAGAAGAGAAGAAGAACACGGTCATGGATATGATCAAGAGTGAGGAGCCTCTTTTAGATAGCGAACAAAGATATATCTATGAGCAGTGCTATAGACCGCTTGAAGGTGAATATAAAAAGCTAACGGATATCTCTAAGAGAAATTCCTACGATGAATTGATTCATAAAGTCCACGACAACACATTAAACGACGCTCTTGTGAACGATAAATTGTTTGTCGATGAAGTCTTTGCGCCTATGAATGCCGTCCCGAATGCAAGAGATGAAGCGGAGTCCCTAAATGCGGAAATCGATGCTCTTATCGTTGTCTCAGACAGACTCGCTAGAGAATTAGAAGACCTCAATAGCACAATCAGAAAGAACATCGAAAACAACCAGAAATTCGTTAACGATTTCCTTGATAACGCAGGACTTCCATACGAGATTCGCGTTGAAAACGAAGATGGTACATATAGGACTAGACTCTATCCTAAGGGCATTAAAAAAGCCGCTAAGAACAAGCATTTTGAAGATGGATTATCATATGGGGAACGCAATTCCCTCTCGCTTTTATTATTTGCATTAGAAGCGAAGAACCTTGAGCCAGTAGATAATTATTTAATCATCTTAGATGATCCTATCTCCAGCTTTGACAATCATAAGAAATATGCATTGCTCCACCAATTATTCTCATATTCCACCGATGATGATGGAGTGCTAATCAATAACTTAAGATTCAAAACCGTTTTGATGGTCACCCACGATTTCCAGATTGCGGTGGACCTCATCAAACAGGATCTATTAGGCCTTGTTAACAATCATCTGATTAACGCCCAGTATTTAAGCAACCGCAACGGCATCCAGAGAGAAGTGGAAGTCACCAAAACCTCATTCATGAATAGAATCTCCTATGAACGCGCTAAGGCAAGAGACACCAACAATTCATATGTCTGCCGTATGCTTCATTACCGTAGATTCCTAGAAGTTAGAGGCAATCAAGACCCTGCTTATGAACAATATTGCTCAGCCTTCTTACATGCAAAAGCGGTACCAACAGACATCAATGACCAACCGCTTGATGACCCTAAGAAATATGAGGAATTAATAAAGAAGGTCATAAAGGATTTCTCCTATGATGGATGGATGAATGCTTTAACTAAGGAAAAGCTGATTGAGGATTTCCATAAGCCAGCATCCTCCGGTCTAGAGAAACTTGAAATCACAAGATTCTACGTGAACAAATTCGCCCTCCAGGATTCAATGGAAAGAGTTTTCTGGAGATATTTAACGGAAACATATCATATCGACAACGACACGATGTCGGTATTGGATGATGATATCTACGATTCAACTCCTCAGCATTTAATCGATAAATGCGCGGAAATCGTTAAGTAGTCGCATCCTTGCGAAATCGAATAGGCTAGAGCATTTACCTAGCCTTTTTCTTATATATAATGTAGCCAACCTGTTGTTACCCGATTACGGAATGTTAAGGAGGTAACTGGTATGACTGAAGAACAGCGTATCGACAGGGTGATCGGCGTGGTGCTTAACCACTATAGATTCGACTACCAAGCTTTAGCTAACAAGCTACATTGCGATGATGGATCAATCTACAGATGGCAGAGTGGTACACAGCCATCAGGATACAAGCTCTTAAGGTTGATTACTCTTTACGAAGACATCACCGGAGAGCGTGTCACAGACATCCGTTAGGGTGTCTTTTTCTTTTGCATATAAAAATCCCTTTAAATTGGAGGAGTTGCGCATATAATAACCTCACCTTTCGAGTTACCAATTACCCAGCGGAATGTCTAGGAGGTAACAAGTTATGGACTACAAAGCTGTAATTAGAAAGGCTCTTTCAGGATTGATGAGCTACTACACTGTCAAGGAGATTGCTGACATCTTGCATGTCAACAAGGGCAATGTCTACAGATGGTTCAATTGCGAAACAAGCCCTGCAGGAGAGACTATGTTCCAGATCTGCGCTCTTTACGAAGAGAAGACTGGACGTAGCATCAGAGACTTGTATTAGTTGCTGATGGAGGCGCTTCGGCGCCTTTTCTTTATTCAAATGTCGCCCATGGAGCGACCACCAACCAATTGCTAAAACCTATCATTACACCAGGAAAGCAATAGGGGGGTAGCGATATGGACTACAGAATGGTAATCAAGAAAGCAGTGTCCGGCTTAATGGGCAAATATTCGGTTAAAGAATTAGCGGATGAATTAGAGGTCTCTCAGTCAAACGTCTTCAGATGGTTGAACGGAGAAACAAAGCCATCAGGCGATTCAATGGTTAAGATCTTGGCCTTATACGAAGACATCACAGGGAAAAGCTTCAAAGATTTATTGAAGTAGCATCCTAGTGATGCCTTTTTTATTATGCGGAATGAAAAAAGCGGTTCCCAACAACAGGAACCACTTTAAAGGAGGTGAAAAACTAAACACAACTCTACGAAATGCATTGCCGACCTTCGCCGTACACGGGCTTACCAACAAACATTATTCACGCATAAGCGCTCAAGTCTGAATCAAAGGGAGCTACCCAATGACTTCTTGAACGGTCCTTTAGGGACGAACCTCAGGATGGATTGATACCATCCAACTTTCACCGAGCTTCAGAAAGATTTCCTCTACTCTTTTGCCATTTTAAATAGACATACGGCTACTCATACTACCCTTGCTCTTATAGCCCATTCCTGGGCATCAAGTCTGAGGCTTAAGTGAGAACCGGGAGTACGTGTTTCTCAGGCACGTATCCACAGGTGAGATGCATTGCTGCAGAGCTTCTTGTCACCCGAGCTAGGGTCATCGCTTATGTTCCGTTGACGCCATGCACAACTATCCCAGCCTGATGTTCACCACCAGGTATACCCTTTCATTTCTTCAGGGTCTTCATCGGATACCAGCATCCCGATATCCTCTTTATCCACGGATAATTCCCGGCCATCGTACAAGATGTCTTCACCGGGTTGCATTGCACTTCGTAGAAACGATTTAGTTTTTCAAAGATCCAGTGGAATGGTTTTCTAATCCCATTCCTAGCGTCCGAACCAATTAGAACCTGAGGTAATTTGGTTGGCGTGGCATAACTATACTAAATAAAAACCATATGTAAATAGGTGTGGATAGGGGTTGTCGCAAACATGCGAAAGACAAAATTTTAAAAGCGTTTCGCATCTCTGCAACTAAGACCTTCAGATCGCTTTATTTTTATTTATTAAGATGTATAGTAGTGCCATGGCGGTTGCCCTCCTATCTTTTCTCCTTTCATAACTACCGCCAGCAATCCTAAAACTGGACCGAGAGCTATTACCTCCTTTATCTTAAATCTCGGTGCCAGAATAGACCGCGATCAGTAATTGACGCGGTTTTTTTCTTCGTTCCGCTAACTATTCTCATATATGCGACTATGAGGGCCCATAGCTCTTCCACACGGTGGTGGCTTAGGTAAAAATAGTGCCATCTCAAGGAGTGAGAACCATGAACAATACGAAAATTACCTTAGATGATGTCGCTGGATACGATGATCAAAAAAGAGAAGCTAGAAAGATAATCAATATATTAAAGAACTATGAGAAATTTGCCCAAATGGGTGCCTATATTTCTAAAGGCGTGCTCATGGCTGGGCCAAATGGAACCGGCAAGACCTCAATTGCAAGAGCTATCGCAAACGAATCTGGAGTCCCGATTTATGAATACGAAAGTGGGGATGCAGAAGATGAAGAAGGCGCAGTTAGGGGACTAAAAGGCCTCTTCCAGGAAGCAAGAAACCACGCTCCTGCAATCGTTTTTATAGATGAGGTTGATGAACTTATCTCCTCTGGCTCATTCATGTCTGATTATTCTAGAAAAATACTCAAGACCCTTTTGACTGAGATTGATGGCATAAAAGCATCTGACGGAATCGTTGTTATAGTCACCACAAACCATAGAGGCGCTCTCCCTGCTGCCTTGACTAGAAGCGGGCGTATGGATAAGAAGATCGCAATGCCGATGCCTGATGCAAAATCCCGCTACGCAATCACCGATTTATATTTAAGAAAAAACCCAATATTCAATAATGTTTCATCGATTGAATTAGCCAAGAAACTCGGTGGGTTCTCAGGCGCTGATATCAAGACCTTAATCAATGAAACGCTAATCGAATGCATAGCATCGGAAAATGAAAATGTCACAATCGATGATTTTGAAAAGATGATTCCTGTCATTAGGTTCCAGGACATAAAAAGAAGCACGAAAACAACGCCTGATTATTTAACCATCCATGAATCAGGACACTTCATCGTCAATTACGCATTAACCGGAAAAATCGGCTCTCTTACAGTCGAACAATACGGAAATGTACGTGGTGCACACGTAAACGAATTCGATGAGGACGAAGAAGAACAGGTAGAAGAGAACAATTGTCTAGTAAGCAGCCTCAAAAAAGAAATGGCGGTTCTTCTTGGAGGAAACGTTGCAGAGAAGATGTTCTTGAATGGAGATTGCTCAACAGGCGCATCCAACGATATCGCTAGAGCAATCGATATATCAGAACAGATCATCAGCAGTGGGTTACTTGGATATTCCTGTGTCTATAGGAAAACTCAGGATTCAATATTCCCTAGACAAACAGTCAAGGACACCGAGGAACAAGCAAGATTAAAAAAAGAATTGTTCCTTGAAGCAGAGGAAACCGCAAAGAAGGCAATAAACGAATATTATGACCTAGTGAAGACTATCTCACAGGAACTAAAGAAATATAAGAGATTATCCCGCTCACAGCTTATAAAGCTCGTTGGATGCGGAGACAATGTGGACACGATTTTTGAAGAAGTAAAGGATTCCCTATCTTCATGGGATTATATAAATATAGAGACCCTTGAAAGAGACATGTCCCTCAATTTTGCGAAAGCAGAAAAAATAATGGATAAGCTAAGAAAAGAAGGGCTTATCGAAAGAAAGATAACAGAAAAAGGATTTAAGGTTATCGCCTAGGAAAAACCACAATTGACATAGCGAAAACCTTAGGTGATTATTACAACATGACCAAAACGGAACTAAAGCTATTAAAGAAGAAAATTGACGAATACATTGAGAAAAACTACGTCAGGGAAGATAAAGAATTCCATCGCGAGGAATTAGTCTATTACAAAATGGATTTATCTACCCCCTCTCCACGTAGAAGATCCTCGCCTGCACGAGAAGCCGGTGTGCTATATTCGATGATTTCTCTTCCTCCAAAAGAGAAGACATTCCAGGAAGAGATGTTCGAATTAATCGATAAGAAAGAGATGAGCGATGTCGAATTCTACAAACGTGCTCACATCGATAGAAAACTCTTCTCGAAGATCAGATCTAACGCGGATTATAAACCAAATATGACAACCGCCGTATGCGTTGCCTTAGCCCTTAGATTAAACATCAAGGAAACCGCTAGATTATTAGCCCGCGCAAGTCTCTCATTGTCCCCATCTAAAAACTGGGATTTGATCATCACATACTGCATCGAAAATGGTGTCTATGACATCAACGATATCAACCAGATACTCTATGAGTACAACGAAAGCCTCCTGTATCTATAAGGAGGTTTTTATTTGTCGCAATAAAAGCGACCAAACACCTAATTTTTTGACCTAGAATTTCCCCGTTCAAATTAAGGGGGAACCATAATGGCAAAGAAAACAGAAATCATCTTCATCATCGATAAGTCAGGCAGCATGTCCGGCTTAGAAAAAGATACGGTTGGAGGAGTCAATACAATCCTCAAAGAGCAGAAGGAAAAGGGCTCTGATGCAGTAGTCACAACCGTCTTCTTCAACAACAAGAGCGAAACAATCTACAACGGAATCGACATCAAGGAAGTGCCTCTTCTAGAAGTCTCACAATATCGTCCATGCGGCATGACCGCGTTACTTGATGCGCTTGGCAATACAATCGGAATGGTTAGTGAGCGCCACAATTCCTTGAACGAAGAGGAAAAACCAGAAAAGACTTTAGTGGTCATCACAACCGATGGCTTTGAAAACTGCAGCAAAGAATTCTCCAAGAAAGCCATCGTAACTTTGATCAAGGCAAAAGAAGAAGCGGGTTGGGAATTCTTGTTCCTAGGCGCTGATATGGACGCAATTGAAGCGGCTAGAGATATCGGTATCAGAAAAGAACGTGCAGCTAGATATTGTAGAACTAGCGAAGGTAGCAAAGACATGTTCTACTGCCTTGGAAGCACCGTCTCTTCGTTAATCGACGACGGGGTTGTCGATGATTCTTGGAAGGATTCGCTTGAAGGAAAATAGGCAAAAATAATAAGAATCGGCTCAAAAAGGCCGATTTTCTTTAGGTTTATCAAAAGTTTTTTGGAAAAAAGTGAAAAATCGCTCTAGTAGTATAGTGTGGGGGTTATTCCTAGGCTATGTTCCTAAACCTTTTCTCAAAAAAGGTCATCCCCGCAGCACAGCCAACTAGGAGGCTCGACTCGAGTTGATGGAATCCTTATCCATTCTCTTGCTCGTCGTCTTGATCGTCGTCATCGGCATCATCAACGACAAGAGGGGCGGATAAAGAAAAAGGGTTTACCCCAAAGGCAAACCTCACACCAATGATAGTTTAGCCCGGGGCAGCCCGCTTTTCAAGTCCTGGTTCGCCGTGCCTAGGGACGACCACCCCGTGGGAAACCTCGGGGACGCCTAGGGAAAATAGGCCCTTTTGGGGCAGAACCGGGGGAGAGCCCCTATATCCGAGATACCTCCTAACCCATCTCATCACCTCTCCTCCGGTTTTTCTTAAATATTTCTATTAAGAAAATGAGTAATTTAGTTTATAGTTACCTCATGGAAAAATTAACATTAGTAGAAAAAATCATCAAAAGCCATACGAGTGATGAACTCGTACGTGGCAACACAATAAAGATAAAAATTGATCAAACATTGACTCAGGATGCAACCGGCACCATGGCATATCTTGAATTCCTTTCAATGGGCTTAGATCGCGTTAAGACCGAATTATCAGTCTCATATGTTGATCACAATACCCTTCAATCTGGATTCATGAACATGGATGACCATCTCTTCCTTCAGTCCGTTGCAAGGCAAAAAGGCGTTGTATTCTCAAAGCCAGGCAACGGCATTTGCCATCAGGTTCATTTAGAGAATTTTGCTAAGCCAGGAAAAACGCTTCTTGGTTCAGACTCGCATACTCCAACATCATCGGCTATAGGCATGCTTGCAATCGGAGCAGGAGGCTTGGATGTTGCCTGCGCTATGGCAGGGCTCCCATTCTCAATGGTCATGCCAAAAGTCGTAAATGTCGAACTCAAAGGAAAACTTAGAGCAGGTGTATCCGCTAAAGACATCATCTTAAAGCTCTTATCAATCCTTTCGGTTAAGGGCGGAGTCAACAAAGTCATCGAATATACTGGCGAAGGCGTTAAGACATTAAACGTTCCAGAACGCGCAACAATAACCAATATGGGCGCAGAACTTGGCGCAACATCATCCATCTTCCCGTCGGATGAGAGAACTCTAGAATACCTAACCCTCCAACATAGAGCAGAGGATTATATCCCGCTTTCAGCAGATGAGGGCGCTACATATGATGAACATATAACAATTGACCTCAATACCCTTGAGCCATTGGTTGCATGCCCATCTCAGCCTGACCAGGTTAAGTCGGTTGTGGAGGTCGGCCCAATCAAAGTGGACCAGGTCCTCATCGGAAGCTGCACCAATTCAAGCT
>JAKSVD010000063.1 GCA_024408305.1 Bacilli bacterium
AACATTATTTATGTTGTTGTCTTCTTGCTTATCACAGGCGCTATTTACTGGTATCTCAATTATTCAAAACACGGATATGAATTGTCTGTTGTTGGCGAATCTGAGAACACCGCAAGATACATTGGCATCAACGTCAAGGCTGTCACACTTAGAACCCTTATCATGTCCGGCGCATTATGCGGACTCGTCGGTTTCTTCCTTTCCGCTGGCGTTAACGGAATGATGTCTAGCTCCATGGATGGAAACATGGGCTTTACAGGCATCATGGTTGCGTGGTTATCACATTTTGAACCACTCGTCATGACGGTTGTTGCTTTCTTCATTACCTTCATCACAAAAGGCATGAAGACAGTTAACGAAGCGTTCGGCTTCACAGACGAAGCTCTCTCATCCGTCATCATCGGTATTATCTATTTCTTGTTAATTGCATCTGAGTTCCTTGTTTCGTATAAGGTCTTATGGAGACATGAT
Source organism: Bacilli bacterium (assembly GCA_024408305.1). Classification (GTDB taxonomy): domain Bacteria; phylum Bacillota_I; class Bacilli_A; order RFN20; family CAG-826; genus UBA4951. Next base: position 472 of record JAKSVD010000063.1, read on the forward strand.
GCTCAGAAAGTGGTGGATAAAATCTCAGCCCCTTTCAAATGGTTCTTCGATAAAGTCGAATGGCTATTTAAGAAGATCGGCTCTGGTTTTGTTTGGCTTTTCAAAAAAATAGCATCGCTTTTCAAGAAAAAAGCAAAAGAGGAGGGTAAGTAATATGTTACAGTACGCATTTGACTTGATCTCAATCGCCTTCATCTTCATCTTGGGATGCGTTGGCGAAATTCTCACAGAAAAATCAGGACATCTTAATTTAGGCATCCCAGGCGTCATGTGCATCGGCGCTGCAGGTGGAATCCTTGGAGTTGTTGTCGCGGGCAACGTCAACTTGATACTTACAATCATCGTTGCAACATTATTCGCTGTCATCTTTGCCGCTATTGCAGGAGGAATCTATGCATTACTTACAGTATCACTTCACTGTAACCAGAATGTCACAGGTCTTGCTCTTACAATCTTCGGAAGCGGATTCTCCTCATTCTTTGTTAATAACATCATCAAGATTCAGGGGCCAGAAGGCAAAGGCGAGATGATCGCTGCAGCTGGTAAATACTTTGTTGCCCATCTTCCTTATCCAGAAAAAGGAGCTGAAATTTGCGCCTTATTCCTCGGACACGGAGTCCTTGCATATGTTGCACTTGCAATCGCAATTGCCGCAGCAATCATGCTTAGACACTCAAGAATCGGCTTAAACCTCAGATCAGTTGGCGAATCCCCAGCTACCGCAGACGCTGCCGGTATCAATGTTACTGCATATAAATTCACATTTATCTTAATCGGTTCAGCAATTGCTGGAATCGGCGGTATGTTCTACCCAATGCAGTACATGGCAGGAATTATCGGTTCTGAATTGTTCCCAACAATCGAGGGTATTGGATGGCTTTGCATTGCTTTAGTTATCTTCTGTTTATGGAGACCATCATTAGCAATTGTTGGCTCAATGATCTTTGGTGCTTTATATGTCATGAAAGATTATGCCGCCAAAATCTTCCCTGGCGCTGTATTTAGCTTCCCACAACTGAAGGCTATTGCTCTTGTTCCATATATTGTCACTATCATCGTTTTGATTGTAACAAGCATGTTTGGAAAGAAGGAAACTCTTGGCCCAGCAGGACTTGGTGTCTCATATTTCAGAGAAGATAGATAAGGAGTTCTTATGAAAGAAGTCGAAGAAAAAGTCTTAGAATCCGGTATCGTCATCGATAACGATATCTTAAAGGTCGATTCATTCATCAATCACCAGATTGATATTGGTCTACTTAGAAAAATCAGCAAATACCTCGCAAATAGCTTCGAGAATGTTGATAAGATCCTCACAATCGAAACCTCTGGTATTGCATTTGCAACAGGCGTAGCTATAGAACTCGGCGATGTTCCATTGCTCTTTGCAAAGAAATCAAAATCAAAGATTGTTGATCCTAATGCAGTATATACCGCAGTGGTTAAATCATTTACCCGCAACATCCAGAGTGAAGTTACAGTTTCCAAGAACTACCTTAAGAAAGGCGAAAGAGTCCTCATCGTTGATGACTTCTTGGCAGAGGGTAATGCCTCCCTTGGGTTAATTGATATCTGCAAGCAAGCAGGAGCAGAAGTTGCAGGTGTCGCAATTGTCGTTGAAAAAGGCTTCCAGCCAGGCCGTGCAAGACTTGAAGAACTCGGCGTTAAGGTCGTTAGTTGTGCGGTTATCAAAGAATTCAAAGACAACAAACCTGTGTTCTAAAAAAGCACATAAATTATTGGCTACGTTTGATGCGTAGCCTTTTATTTTATTAAAAATAACAAATGTTTATATCGGTATATCGGTAAAAGTTTACTTAATTGTTGACTTGGTGATAATACACGTTTAAATTAATTGCGTACCGGTAAAAGACTACCGGATAAAACAAGGAGTTTATTATGAAGAACTATTTCGACCTCAAAGGCCAGGTAGCAGTTGTTACTGGCTGTTCAACAGGACTTGGCGTTCAGATGGCCAAGGCACTCGCAAATCAGGGCGCAACAATCGTCGCACTTGCAAGAAGACAGAACCTTCTTGACGAAGTCACAGCAGAAATCTCAAAGGAATACGGAGTTGAAGCTGTCGGCTATTCATGCGACATCACAGATACAGCAAGAGTTGACGAAGTCGTCGATATGATCATGGCTAAGTTCGGCCGCATCGACATCGTCATCAACAACGCAGGCACAGGCGGCGTTATCCCAGCAGAAGATATGCCAGACTCAACATTCGAACACGAAATGAATATCGACTTATTCGGTACATTCAAAGTTGCTCGTGCAGTTGCTAAGAAGGCTATGATCCCTGCAGGATACGGAAGAATCATCAACATCGCTTCAATGTACGGACTTGTCGGTAACAAGATCGCTCCAACAGCATGCTATCACGCAGCTAAGGGCGGCGTTGTCAACCTCACAAGAGCATTAGCAGCAGAATGGGGACAGAAAGGCATCAATGTCAACTGCATCTGCCCAGGATACTTCTACACACCTCTTACCGTTGATACCCTCAACTCAGACTTCTTCAAGAGCTATGCAGCTACAATGATCCCACTCTCAAGATATGGAAACGAAGGCGAACTCGATACAACAGCTCTCTTCCTCGCATCTCCAGCAAGCTCATACGTCAATGGTGTCATCATCCCAGTCGATGGTGGATACACCTGCATGTAATTATTGAAAATAATCTAATCGTAATTCACAATATGAACGGAAAGTTAAACGGCTCTCCGTTCTTATTGCGAAAAGGCATTTAATGAAAGTTTTACTAGCAGTTAACAACAACAAAGATCTTAACTACGCAATTACCAAGGAAATTGCTTCTTTCCTCTTATCTAAAAAGGTCTCTGTTATCCTCGAAGATGACATCGCTTGTCAGATTCCTGGAACCTGCTCTGCTGACTCAACCAATCTTGGCGAAATCGATTTCGCAATCATCCTCGGAGGAGATGGGACAATTATCCGTAAAGCCCATCTTTATAAGAATTACGGAATCAATATCCTTGGCATCAACCTTGGAAGAGTTGGATGTTTAACAGAAGGCGACCCTAATAATTACAAAGACGTAATCAATAGGGTTCTTGATGGAAATTATAAAGTCGAAAAGCGAATCACCTTAGGCGGAAATATTCTTAGGCAGAATGGAGAATCAATTTCCCTATTTGCCGTAAACGACATCGTCTTGTATAGAGGCGAACGCCACAAGATGATTGATATCAACATCAAGATCAATGATTCCAATAGCACAACATTCTATGCCGATGGCGTTATCGTTGCTACGCCAACCGGCTCAAGTGCCTATTCGCTATCAGCTGGTGGACCACTTGTCTATCCAACTGCTAAAACATTTGTAATTACACCTATTTGCGCACAGCTTAAGACCATTACATCCCTAGTTGTATCTAGCGATGATAAGATCAGCGTGTCATTTAGAAATAAGAGAGTAGATGATAATAACCCATGCCTAGAAATCGATGGCAAGAAGAGCTATCAAATCGATGCAGGGGATAAGATCGAAATCTTTGAGTCCAAAGAGACTCTAAACATTATCAAGGTAAATCTCGAAGAATCTCTTTATGAGCCAATCTTCAAGGTTACTAATACGGCAGTATAAATTACTTCCGTTTTAGGAGGCTATATATGAACAAAATCATCAAAAGAAAGGAACTCAATCCAACAGTCACATTGTTAGAGATCGAAGCACCTTTCATCGCTAAGAAAGCGGAACCAGGACAGTTCATCATCGTCAGAAGCCACGCAGATGGAGAAAGACTCCCATTAACAATCGCTGGCTATGACCGTGAAAAAGGCACTGTCACAAGTATCTTCCAGATCGTTGGAGAAGGCACAATGCGTCTCAACACATTGATGGAAGGCGATTATGTCAACGATTTCGTTGGCCCACTCGGAAACAAGACAGAGACAGAAGGACTCAAGAAAGTCGCAGTCGTCGGTGGTGGTGTTGGATGCGCTATTGCATATCCAGTTGCTAAGAAACTCCATGACGAAGGATGCGAAGTCCACTCAATCATCGGTTTCAGAAACAAAGACCTTGTCATCCTTGAAGATGAATTCAAGGCATGCTCAGATGTCTGCAAACTTATGTCAGATGACGGATCTGCAGGCGAAAAAGGTTTAGTAACAAACGCTTTACAGGCGTTAATCGACGCAGGCAACACATATGATGAAGTCATCACAATCGGTCCACTCATCATGATGAAATTCGTTGTCGCAGTCACAAAGAAATATAACATCAAGACAGTCGTTTCAATGAACCCTGTCATGATCGACGGCACAGGTATGTGCGGCGGTTGCCGCCTTACAGTCGGAGGCAAGACTAAATTCGCATGCGTTGATGGTCCAGACTTCGACGGATTTGAGGTCGACTTTGACGAAGCAATGGCTAGAGGCCGCCAGTTCGCAGACTTCGAGAAGCGCAAGAGAGAAGAATTCTGCAACCTTATGACTAAGGAGGTCAAATAACCATGCCTAACATGAATCCAAAGAAAAACCCAATGCCATGTCAGGAACCTGATGTTCGTAACAAAAACTTCTTAGAAGTTGCAACAGGTTACACAGAAGAAATGGCAATTGACGAGGCCAAGAGATGCCTCAACTGCCGCAACCCACTTTGTATGCAGGGCTGCCCAGTCAAGATTCACATCCCAGAATTCATTTCTTTAGTTGCTGAAGGCAAATTCGAAGAAGCATTCCAGGTTGTTTACAAATCATCAACACTTCCTGCTGTTTGCGGTCGTGTCTGCCCACAGGAATCACAGTGTGAATCAAAGTGTATCCGCGGTATCAGAAATGAGCCAGTCGGTATCGGTAGATTAGAGAGATTCGTCGCTGATTATCACAACGCTCACGCAACAGTTAAACCAACACCAGTCCCATCAAACGGACATAAGGTCGCAGTCATCGGCTCAGGCCCTTCTGGACTTACATGTGCTGGTGACCTTGCAAAGCTCGGCTATGAAGTCACGGTCTTTGAAGCATTGCACGTCGCAGGTGGCGTTCTTGCTTATGGTATCCCAGAATTCCGTTTACCAAAATCAATCGTCCAGAAAGAAGTTGATAACCTCATCGCCATGGGCGTTAAGATCGAATGCAATACAGTCATCGGCAAAACAATCACAATCGATGAATTGATGGACGATCTTGGTTACGAAGCATGCTTCATTGGTTCAGGTGCAGGACTTCCTAAGTTCATGGGAATCCCTGGAGAAAACCTCAAAGGTGTCTTCTCAGCAAATGAAGTCTTAACAAGAACAAACCTCATGAAGGCTTATAAAGACGATGCTCACACACCAGTCTACCGCGGAAAGAAAGTCGCTGTCGTCGGTGGTGGTAACGTCGCTATGGACGCTTGCCGTTCTGCAAAGAGACTCGGAGGAGAGGAAGTCTATATCATCTACCGCCGTGGTCTTGAAGAACTTCCAGCACGTAAAGAAGAAATCGAACACGCAATGGAAGAAGGAATCATCTTCAAAACTCTCACAAATCCTACTCGCATCGTTGGTGACGAGAACGGAAACGTCAAGGGAATTGAAGTTGTCGATATGGAACTCGGAGAACCTGATGCATCAGGAAGACGTAGACCAATCGTTAAAGTTGGTTCTGAGCACATCATGGATATGGATTGCGTCATCATGTCACTTGGCACAAACCCAAACCCATTAATCAAATCAACAACAAAAGGCCTCGATGTTAATTCACACGGCGGCATCATCACAAACGAAGTCGGGCTCACATCACGTGAAGGCGTCTTCGCTGGAGGCGATGCAGTCACAGGCGCAGCAACAGTAATCCTTGCTATGGGAGCAGGAAAGACTGCAGCAGCTGCAATTGATGAATACATCAAAAGCAAGTAATCATTAATCAACTAGAAGGTGCCTATGGTACCTTCTTTTTATATGCAAATCTCCAATAGATTGTCTATCTACATTAATTAAGTGTATAAAGAGAGACAAAAATAGTGGTCTTGACCATATAATTAAGCAGTCGACAAACTACCCACAAATTGAAGGAGTAATTTATGAGAAAAATAGTTTGCATGTCGTTAACCGTCATCATCGCTGTTGCAGGCGTTGTCCTCAACATCCTTTTTGGCGAACAAGCTCTAACTTCCACTCAGATTGAGACATTGAAGGTTCTCTCCATTATCTGTGGAGCTTCAATGCTTTATTGCTTTGTGGTTGGCGAGATTACAAGAAACAATTCCCAGATGGATAAGCTCTGGTCCATTCTCCCTATAGCCTATGCATGGGTTGCCGCTGGAATGGGAGGCATGAAGCCTAGACTCATTATCATGGCAGTCCTCATTACTGCATGGGGAATCAGGTTAACCATCAATTTTGGTAGAAAAGGTGCCTATTCAATCAAGTTCTGGTCCGGAGAAGAAGATTATCGCTGGATCGTCTTAAGAAAGAACAAATTCCTCAACGGAAAATTCAGATGGGCGTTATTCGACCTATTCTTCATTTCGATTTATCAGAACGCTTTAGTCCTTGCAATCTGCCTCCCGATGGTCGCTGTCCAAGAAGTTAATGCCCCATTGAATATTGTTGATATTATCGGAATGGTTGCAGTCGGTGGATTCATCCTCTTAGAGACCGTTGCAGATGAGCAACAGATGAAATTCCAGACAACCAAATATAAAATGCTTGGAGAGGGCAAAAAGCTTGAAGAATTGCCTAATCCATATAGAAGAGGCTTCAACACAACCGGTGTTTGGGCATATGCGGCACATCCTAATTATTTCTCTGAACAAGCTATCTGGGTTTCTTTATACATCTTCGTAATCGCAGCAGGAGTTGCGAACAATTACGTCTTCAACTGGTCGATGATCGGTTGCCTTGTGTTAATCCTCTTATTCCTTGGCAGTGCAGAATTCGGAGAAAGTGTATCTTCGTCCAAATATCCTGAATATAAGAGATATTTATCTAAGGTCACACGTTTCATCCCTCTCATCAAATATAATCCGATCGATAACGAATAACATCTTGCCGTTGTATAAAAATGCAGCGGCTTTTTAAATACCTAATATAGCAAAGATGTTGTTGGGCGTGTTTTGATTCATCAATATCCATTTAATCTAGCGCTATCTCTTTTTAATCATTGACATGTGGAGTGTTCATTTTACCATTGTGTTATGGAAACCTCGAATATTGCTCCACAAACTGATTTTCAAAACATTTCATTCGATGTCCCTTTTGAATGGAAAGCATCATGGAATAATTTAAGTGATAACGTTTCTAATATGTGGAGTGATATTTCTAATTGGTGGAATGGTTTATTTAATTACACATCAAATTTGGCCTCGGCGGAAACTGAAGTAAATAATTCTTATTCATCGATAGACTATTACCTATTACAAAGCATTCAAGATCCTTATGCACGTCCAAATCAAAAAAAAGCAAGGACGTGAGTTAAATAATAAAGCTAGAGCTAGATTTACAACAAAAAGTAAGTTTAGAAATGGACGTGAACCACCAAAACATCACACTCCGGGAAGAGGACATAGAAAATATATTTGGTGGCTATTATGGAGGATTTTAAACCATG
>JAKSVD010000064.1 GCA_024408305.1 Bacilli bacterium
ATCAATGCTGATGGCACAATCGAATATTATGGCGCTATCTATTCAAACCCTGACTTCAATGCAGGTTCAACAGATCCAGAAGATCCAACTCCAGGCGAAACAATGGCACCAGAAGATTACATCAAGCAGTTTGTTGGAACATGGTCAAATGACTATGGAACATCATTCACTGTCAATGCTGATGGCACAATCTCATGGCCAGCATGGGTTGAGAACCCAGTTTCATACGACGGAGAAACATTCGTCGGATCAGACGGCGCATGCCCAACGAGCTATGTCTGCAAAGACGAATATCACGGTGAGATGGGCGGCGTCATCTACACTAAGGAAGGCGCTCCAGCTGATACAAACCCTGATGCTCCAGCAGCAGCTCCATACACCCTCTATGTCGGTGATACAACAGTTACCAACAACGCATTCATGCCAGAAGACTGGAAGTTCGTCGCTCCAGAAGCAGGAACCTACACATTAACATGCTCAGGCTCAAAGTTCTCATGCATGTATGGTGACAACTGGTACGGTGCAAACGAAACAATCACCTTCACAGCTACAGAAGGCCAGACAATCACATTCATGATTGGCGCTTCAAGCTATAGCGGCTATCCAGCAAACTTCACAGTTACAATTGCTAAAATCGCTTAAGCACTAAACAAAACATCTAGGAGATACCAGACGGTGTCTCCTTTTTGCTTTTCAAATATTTGTCCTGTATTCAACCTACAAAGAAGAATGTAAACACTTGAATGATATAATGCCCCCATAGTGAGGTGAACATTATGAAAAAATGCACTCAATGTGGAGTAGAACTTCTCGATGAAGATATCTACTGTCCAAACTGCGGCGCTAAAGCACCAGTGGTAATTAAAGAGGAGCCAAAGCCTGCTCCAATTAAAGTAGAAGCCGCTTCAAGCGATACATCTAATCTTGGATTCTGGGATAAGCCATTCAAGAGCCTAGTTAAAGGTCCGCAAGTCGATAAGAAAGGCAAACCAATAGAGCCAACTCCAATGGTTATCATGGTCGGTGTTCTTGCTATGGCATTTGCATCCGTCTTCCTATCAATTGGATGCCTTGAAATGCCTGCTATCGGCGCGCTTATCGTAATCGCAGTCATCGGCTATGTCTTTGGCGTTGTTTGGAATACCCTCACATTCTTCAAGAGAAAAGACAAAAAGCAGTCAAACCTCATGAAGTGGCTGCCTCTTGGCATGGCCGGACTATGCTTAGGCTTGGCCATCTTAGCTTTATTTGTTCCAGCGAGGTTTTAATCTATGAAATACTGTCATATCTGTGGAACTAGAATTGAAGACGATTCAATAATCACTTGCCCTAGCTGTGGTAGAAAACAGCATTCATTTAGAAGACCAGATGGAGTGGTCATCGACCCATATCAGATGGTTGCTAGAAAACCAGCACCAGTTGAAGAAATCCCTCCGGTGGTGGAACCAATAATTGAGGAACCAGTTATCGAAGAACCAATAATTGAGGAACCGATTGTTGAAGAAACTCCAATTGTTGAAGAAAAACCGGCTGTAGAGCCTGAAGTTGCACCAACCCCAGCAATTAATCCATCAATTGAAGAAAAGCCTGCAAAGAAGAGCAAAGGGCTCATAATCGGCCTCGTATGCGCAGTGGTCGGGGTTATCGCAATCGGCACTGCCGGCGCGCTCCTTATCCCTGGCTTATTAAATGGTGGTAATGAAGACACAAGTGGTGGCATCTTCCACTCAAGACCTAGCGATAACAACCCTGTTGCTAAAGATCCAATTGGAACCTGGGCCTCATATGAGGGTTCATCACTCCATTACGCCTTTGAAATTGATGGCTCTGCTAAATATTGGCAGACCAACTACCAAACAGGCGACCTTGATTGGATGTATTACGGCACGTGGACTAGAAGTGGATCCGATGTTAGCGCGGATTATACCCTCTATTTCAACTCAGGTTGCGCATACACGACCATGAAGAAGAATTTCATCGTCTATGGTGATCATATTGAGTCTAGCGAAGGTGGACAGATGAAGAAAATGAGTTACTCTGCTCCAGAGGTTGATGCAATCTGCAACGTCTATAGCGATGCTCATGAATATGTCCAAACATCCGGTAAAACCGGCCACTGGTTAGAATTAGGGCTTAATAATGTCTGTGTCTTTAGACAATACGACCAAGGAAGTAGATTAGACTTCTATAAAGGCACATGGACAAAAGTGAATTCCACAACATTAAAAATTACCATGAACCAGAAAATGGCAAATGGAACTGGAAGCTATACATCCATTACCCCATCATCAGACACTCTAACTATCGGAAAGGGATATCTAACCTGGGGCGAGGACACGATGTATCCATTAACCGCTAAAGAATAACAAACCAACAGGAGATGCCATCTAGCGTCTCCTTTTCCTTTTCTTGAGCAATTAAGCGTTTGATATGTGCGTTTGGCTTAAAACGCCTCTTTTAGCCCTAAATCAAAAAGAAATCCCGCACCACGCGGTGCAGGAATTCCTAAATTGCTTCTAATATCGAGAATAATTCGCTTTCGAGGTCATAAATATCAATTATTGCAATTGGATCTCCATCAACAAGCGTTATGGTCTTCTCAACCTCATCTATGCTCCTAAGCAACCCCTCATCCGTGATATAGGTGCCCCCATCTTTCTTCTCGTCTTTCTTGAAATATGTAATCTGAAGCGGTGGACGTTTTCTAAGATGCGCCTTAAGAATCGATAGTTTTTGATTAAGCAGCTCCCTATCTTCTAATCCAAGGATGATCTTTTCCTTAACAATCCTTCCGGTTTCTTTGATTGCATCCTCATATCCGGTAAGCGCCGCAAAAGGAAGGAACTGAGCAGCTCTGTCATTATTTGACATATGCTTCCTGCTCCTAGAGACATGGTGAGGCAAGTTTATGATATCGTCGTACATACCCATATTATTTCTTATGGCCTCCAATCTGCTGATTTCTATCAATTTTAGTCGCGCCTTCACTTAAATCTGAACCCTTAACAACTGCATTCTTTCCATAACGTTTTTGGATTTCTATTAAGGTTTTCTGCAACTCTTTCTCTTCTTTAAGGTCTTCCTCTAATTCTTCTTTTTGCTGAATGTTCTCATCGATATTTGAGAACAAATCAAGCTGCTCAAAAGATTCATCAACGACCTTATCCTCGTCGATGACGTTTATTGCGATGACATAGATTCTTCTAACAAGAAGCGATGGATTTACTATCTCATCATATAGCTTCATCATCGCGTCCATGATCAATTTGGTAGAGGAAGTGTGCCTTCCTAATCTTTTCGTTCCATGCGAATCCTTAGGCACGACCTTCCCGTATCTATCGTATTGTAGTTCACCCTTATATTGGACATCTCCAAGTAGTGAATCCTTGTCGTAACAGATATTTAAGACAACCGCATCAGTTGTCACTTTCTTCTCAACCATCTCAAGCACGAGAACATCGGTCATTTCTCTAACGACCAGTTTTGCTTTATCTGCGGTATATGCACACGAAAGCACTTGTCCCTGGGATAGAGAATTATTCATTGATCTGTAATTCTTGATATCTCTTATTGTCGTTGGTTCATATCCCCAAGCGTGATCTATCAATAATTCGGCGTTGATTCCAAATAATTTATATAGCGAGTCTTCATTCTCTATAGAACGTTTAGCAACGTCCCCCATTGTATACATCCCGTTACCCATGAGTTTCTTGGATATGCCTGGGCCAACACGCCAGAAAGATGTAAGAGGCTTATGTTCCCAGAGGAGTCTTCTATATGACATCTCATCTAATTCAGCGATACGCACACCGTTTTCGTCCTCATCGATATGTTTTGCAACAACATCCATTGCAACCTTTGCAAGGTACAAATTCGTTCCAATTCCCCCTGTTGCGGTGATGCCGGTGGTCTTTAAAACATCATTGATCATCCTTGAGGTCAATTCCTTAGGAGTCATCTTGTACGTATTAAGATAAGGCGTTAAATCAATGAAAACTTCATCGATTGAATATACGTGGATGTCCTCAGGGGAGACGTATTTTAAATACACGCTATAAATCTCTGAACTGACGCGGATATATTCGCCCATCCTAGGCACAGCGATCACAAAATCTAATTCTAAAGACTTATCAGCTTCTAGTTCGTTATCTAGAAACGATTTGCCAATTAATTTATGCCCTGGAGCCTTCCATGCTCTAGCCTTGTTTATTTCCTTAACTTTTTGTATGACTTCGAATAACCTGGCTCTACCAGGAATTCCATATTTCTTAAGAGTGGGGGATACCGCTAAGCAGATTGTTTTCTCGGTTCTAGATTCATCCGCAACGACAAGGTTAGCGTTCAAAGGATCTAGATTACGCGCAAAGCACTCGACTGATGCATAGAATGATTTTAGGTCTATAGCTGCGTAATATTTGTTCCCCATGCCTCAATTATAAATTGAATTACGCCAATTAAACAATTGAGATAAAGATTATTTATAAACTATCATTCACATGCTATACTACCATTGTGGATATTGGTGGTTGCGTTAGCTCGCAGCCCCTTTTTTGATTATCAAGAAAAACCGCCGGTTCATAAAAGAAGAACGACGGTTTTCCTGAATGCCTGCCTATTGTTATTGGGGAAGAAGGAGGCATCCATGAGCTCTGGAGGAACAAGGCCAGTCCTATATTCAGGGTAGGAAAGGCCCTAGTCGCTATCTAGAATCACGCCTTGAGGCTGGAAATGTGCCCCTTCACATGCTATACTACCACTGTGGATTTTGGTGGTTGCGTTAGCTCGCAGCCCCTTTTTTACTTATCGGCCTAGTCTCTTAGGTCATTCACGATGCCGATTATGACAACAATGATGATAGGGACGAGGACTAACAAGAGCTCCATCAGCTGGTGTCCAGCCTTTTCGGGCGTTCCTCCTTTTGGATAGCCGTCTTATGTAGACGCGTTAGGTTCATCTAGAAATCCCCCACATTAATTACTAGAGCAATTTTTGTGTTTTTTCCTAAAAATTTTTGATTTCAGATGAAAAATCGCGATTAATGTGGTTCTTTTTTCCCGATGCCGTCTATCATATAGGCATGAGACACATTAACATCGTATTACATGAACCAGAAATCCCACAGAATACCGGGAATATTGCTAGGACCTGCGCCGCAATCGGAGCAAGCCTACACTTGATTAGACCATTTGGCTTTGAAATCAACGATTATTACCTTAGGCGTGCAGGTTTGGATTACTGGGAATACCTAGATATTCATTATTACGATAATCTTGATGATTTCTACGCTAAAAACCCGGATGCATTGATCTATTATTTCAGCAAAAAAGGCCAAGAACTTATATACCCAGGTTGAATATAAAGAAAATGTTTTCCTGATGTTTGGAAGAGAATCTAGGGGACTAGATGAATCGCTTCTCGTCGAGCATCAAGAAAACAGTCTAAGAATCCCGATGAGGGAAGGTTTAAGATCTCTAAATCTCAGCAATTGCGTTGCGATTGTGGCTTATGAGGCACTAAGGCAAAACAATTTCGAAGATTTGGAGTTGGAAGGTAAGATTGGTTAGTCGTCAATAAATAACCTTGTGCAAGTTGTCCTTAACTTTAGGGACAACTTTTTATGTCTTGCCTTAACAGCGGATTCACTGAGATTGAATCTCTCTTCGAATTCAACGTTGGACAATCTCTTAATATATTTATCGATTGCCCAGGCAATTTCTTCTTCTGATAACAATGTCTCTGGGATGATGATCTTCTTGATCTCTGATGCGGTGTAGTCCTTATAGGAAGTGTACATTCCCTTTTCTTTGACCATCTTGCAGATCTCAAGCCATCTTGTATTTGAAATAATCTCTGGGTATCTATTCATATTGCATAACCTTTGTTGTACTTATTTTATCCCTAAACAGTCCCCAAACAATACCCAAATGGAATTAGAATATAGTCGTGGCAGATAATACATAGCGTTTAGTTCTTCAGTTCTTCATATCATTGCCACAAACTCGTCTTTGCCAAGTAAAGGAATAACTTGGCAAGCCATATAGTCCAGTGATCCCAATTGATCACAAGAGAAAGCCCGCTCATCAGCAGTTATGGGGCACCGTTGGTGAGGGGCTTTTTCCCTTAAAGAAAACGGGCTCTTTTTGAGGGGTACCCAATTTCCTGGACAATAATTATTTAGTTAATTGGATTATATCACAAAGCAGAGATGGATGCTTCCCGATATTTAGAAGGAGGCATCCATTTTGTTTTGCTCTTTATCCTTACGTTGTTGTAATAATCGATGTATTCGGCAATTGCTGTACGCAGTTGCTCAAATGTTCTAAATTCGCTTTCATGGCCATAGAACATCTCGTTCTTGAGGGTCCCGAAGAACGATTCCATTATGCAGTTGTCGATGCAATTACCTTTCCTGGACATCGATTGGATTATCCCTTTATCTAGCAGCCTATTCCTGTAATAGGGATTTTGATACGGCCAACCCTGATCGCTATGGAAGATCAAGCCTTGCAGGTTTGGGTGCTTGTCAAACGCTTCGTCGAGCATCCTCTTGATCTGCTCTAGGTTAGGAGATAACGATAGATCCCACGCAACGATGTCGCCGGAATACATATCCAATATAGGCGATAAATACGCCTTGCCAAACGGGCAGTTGAATTGAGAGACGTCGGTCGTCCATTTTTCGTTTGGCCCGCCGGCCTTAAAGTCCCTGTCGATGATGTTGTCTGCAACAAAGCCGACCTCGCCTAAATACGAATGGTATTGTCGTTTCCTGTGGACCGCCCTCAGGGACATCTTCGTCATGAGCCTGAGGACCTTCTTGTGGTTGATGACATAGCCTCTGTTGCGAAGCTCTTGGGTTATTCTTTTGAAGCCGTATCTCCCTTTGTTCTCATGGAAAATATCCTGGATCAAATCCATGATATCCTTGTTTTTGGCATCTTTGTCTATCTTTGATAGCTCGAAGTAATATGTCGATTTTGAAAGCGAAGCCAATTTGAGTAATTTTGAAAGCTTCCACTCTTTATGAATGGATTTCAATTCACTAATTACTTTGGATTTTTCGCCCTGGCTTCCTCGGCTTCCCTCTTTGAGACCAAGGCGTCGAGTTTTTTTAGATACTCGTTCTCCATTTCCAAGTATTCGTTTCTTTCCCTGAGAAGTTTCAATTCCTCTTGTTCAGAAACGGATAATCTAATTCTTTTCTTCTTGTTGCCTTTCTTCATTGTTGGTCTACCTTTTTTACATTGTAAACCACCCATCCCGGATTCGTTATACTTTCTTACCCATTGGTAGAGCTGACCTGGGTTGACATGATTGTCCTTCGCTACGGACCTTAAAGAATTTCCCGCAAGGACTGCCGCGACCAACTCGAACCGCTTTTCAGGCGTCCAATCCTTGTTTGTCGATGAATGTTTCAATCCATCAATTCCGAGATCGTCATAATTTTTTGTCCATGCATAAACGCGATCCAAAAAAGATTTTCGATTAACGCCGGCAGGATGTTCTATGTGTCTGCCTTCTTTATACTTGATGACACAGTCAAGTTTGTATTCCCATGAATACTTCATAGAAAAAGTACCCCTTTCCTTGTCCAGGATTTGGGGTACCTTTCATTTTAAGGAACCCGTTTGGTTTGGTTAATCGAAACTAAGCTTTGATGAGCTTGAGGCAGTCGATTGATGCTGGAGTGCTTGATGCACCAGCAAGTGTAATTATGTGTCTGCCTGCGCTTAATTCGAATGGATCTGATGAGATTGTTGTCCATTCCTCTGCTGCAGAGCCTAAGTTGCCCTTGGATTGGCCGTCAATCTTTAGCTCGAACTCTGCTCCTTTGTAAACAACATCAACCTTATATGTTGCTGCTGCTGCGAGGTTGACAGAGAATTCAATTGAACCTGACTGTTCCCACCAGTTGCTTCCCTTCTTGAGATTTGAGATGAATCCTGTTCCTGAAACTGCTGTATCTTCACCCTTATCTG
>JAKSVD010000065.1 GCA_024408305.1 Bacilli bacterium
TGTTTGTAATTCCTTAGGCAAGGCAAAGTCGCTCATATAGATGATGCGGGATTCTCCTAAAGCGGAAAGCTTCTTTGCAAATACGTCTTTTCCAGCACCTGAAAAACCGTCAATACATAAGACGACATTACCCTTTTCTTGGATTAAGTTTTGAATGTATTCGAATAGATCCATCGCATTCATTATAGCACTATTGCGTGACAATTTGATAAACTAAAACCATGGATAAATTTGAAGCACTTAAACTATTAAAAGATGGTAATGCCGCCTATGTTGCAAACCAACTAAATGGCAATTTTTCAGTCGAAAGAAGAAAGGAACTTGTTGATGGACAACACCCTATTGCGGTTGTTGTTGCATGTTCAGATTCAAGAGTCGTTCCTGAAGCAATATTCAATAAAGGCTTGGGGGAGATATTCGTCATTAGAGTTGCCGGAAACGTTGTTGGCGAGCATGAACTTGGATCGATTCTATATGCCGTTAACCACTGCCACTCTAATCTTGTTGTCATCCTAGGACATACGCATTGTGGAGCAGTTCATGCTGCGTTATCAGGGTGCACTGAAGAGCACATCCACACGCTCACCGATCAGATTATTGAAAACGTTGGAGACATCAAAGATGAGACGCTTGCATCTAAGATAAACGCCAAAAAGACTGCGGAAAACGTATCGTTAAATGTAAAAACAGGCACTTTGGTCGTACCTGCTTTATTTGATATTGAAACAGGAATTGTTGAATTCCTCGATTAATCCTTATAGCTCTTTACAGCTTCCTCAAGACGAGACATTGCGTCTTCTACTCGAGATTTCTGGGTTGCTACGTTCATGCGTAGGAACCCTTTTCCGTTGGTCCCATACTTGGATCCAGGATTTAAAACCAATCCGGTTTTTTCTTTTAGATATTCGGCAAACTTCACATCATTTAAGGTAACGCCACTGATATCAAGCCACAAGATATATGTAGCAGGCGAGACAAGAGGATTAACTTGTTTGATGTTCTTTTTGCAGTAATCGATGACGTAGCATTTGTTTTCATAAATATATGCGTTGCATTCGTTGACCCAGTCCTCTGAGTCGTTATATGCCGCAATAGCAACATCAATGGCGAAGAAATTTGGTTCCCCTACTTCATCTGTATTTATGCCTCTCCAGACTTTATGTCTTAAGACTGGGTCTTTTACCAATACTGATGCGGAGTGCATTCCAGCGAGGTTGAACGTTTTTGAAGTAGAGTTGCAGACGATGCCGGTATTTGCGTTTTCCTCACTTGATTCAAACCAGGAGGTGAATTTATGGCCAGGATTCTGGACGTCGCTATGAATTTCATCAGAGACTACTTGAACTCCATGTTTTCTAGCTAATTCACCGATTCTTGCAAGTTCTTCTTTTGTCCAATTCTTGCCGATTGGATTATGAGGGTTGCAAACGATCATCAAACTAGTCTGAGGATTGGACAACTTCTCCTCTAAATCTTCCCAGTCGATATGGTATTCACCGTTTTCATAGACAAGGTCGCTTGAAACGATGTTTCTGCCGTTATTGACGATGGAATTGAAGAAAGTGTTATAAACAGGGAACTGTAATAAAACATTCTCGGCTGGTGTTGTAAGCTTTCTAACAATAGATGATAAAGCGCAGATAACACCGCTAGAGAAAATGACCATATCAGGAGTGAGGTTCATGTTGTGGCGTCTGTTGTACCAGGAAACCACCGCTTCATTGAATTCATTTGGTATGTCGACGTATCCGTAGGTAGGCGTCTTTGCTTTGTTGAGGATTGCGTTTTGAATGGCAGGAGCGACTTCAAAGTCCATATCCGCGATTGTCATTGGAAGTAATCTAGGATCCTTGTTCCATTTGCAGCAGAACTGATTTGATCTATCTGTTATCTTATCGAAGTTATATTTCATATCTTTTCCCTCCAACGATGATTTCAGTCTTTGATGGGTCGATAAGAGCTTTATCCAATATGATCTCGCCAACGGAATCGCAGACTATTCTTCCAGAAATTGGGTTTTTAATAGAGACGATATGACCTTTAACCTCAACATCGATATCCTCGCATAATTCAAAAGATAGATTCGTGCCCTTGAGGGTGCAGTTCTTCAAAGTTAATCCTTTGATGTAGCAGAATCCTTGTTCAGATTCGATATCGCAGTCTATAAAGGTAAGGTTCTTGGAGTTCCATCCAATGTATTCCCCTACTATCTTTGTGTTTGTGGTATAGGCATTTTCGACATTCCAAAATGAATCTTTTGATAATAATGTCGAATTGCTCACTTTGATATTGGATGCGCCATCAAAACAATAATTGCCATCCAAATAGAGATTGTCTATCTCGATGTCTTTTGCATTGAAGAACATATAATCGCCATTATCGGCTTTCATGTTAGAAATGTTAATCCCCTCGCAATTCCAGAACATTTCGTTTGCGTCTAGGAATATAACGTCCTTTAAAGTAATGTTTTTAGCCCTTCTGAAGGTCTTTGGACATTCAAACGTGCAATTTATCATTTCGATATTTTCTGTGTACCAGATGCCACTTCTAGACATAAGAGCAAAGAATGAATCTCTTACCTTGACGTTTGAACAATACCAAAGAGGGTATTTCCATTCAAAGCTAGACATTCTAATTTCAAGATCGCTGCTTTCCTTGAGATGGGATTCACCATCATGGAATCGGCAATTGACGATTACTGCATCGTTTGTGTTATACAGGGCTCTTTCACCCTCGTAATTACCATCAAAATAAAATTTCATGGGTTAATAATAACACAAAGCCATATTGTTTCTATTGAAAAAAGCCCTCCGAAGAGAGCTTTAATCATTTGCGTTTAATTAAGCAGCGACTGCTGTGATTGTGATGACGATGTCGCCACTAACCTTTGTGACACGGAATGAATCCATTCTTCCGTCTGATTCTGGATTCTGCTTAAGTGCATTCCAAGGCTTGTTGCCTTCTTCATTAGGTGTAACGACGATGTTTTCAGCATTGACAACATATCCTGATTTGACGATGAGCACGAAGTTGATCTGGTCTTGGCCGTCTCTTGCTGGGATGCCAGTCTTTGAGCCTCTTGCTAATGCTTCATCGGTGATGACTCCATCGTCTCCATCGATTGTCTGCTTAGGGAAGACTTTGACCTGGACCTTGTCGTCGTGGACGAATCTGACCTTGTATCCGACCTCTTCTGCACCTTCGAGCTTTGTTTTGATGGTGATTGTTGTATCCATGTTGATCTTGGTGACTCTCCAGATGTTCTCTGCTTCGTATCCTTCAACCAACTTGATGTTCTTGTATGAGCCTTTTGTAGCTGTGACTGTGTCGATTTCGTATCCTTCATCGACAACGATCTTGAAGTTGACCTGACCTTCGCCATCGTTTAATGGGAAACGGGTCTGTGAATCACGTGCAATTGCGCTTGTTGCTGCAACTGGAGTAAGTGTGTAATCCTGGCATGGATAAACCAAGACTTTAGCGTGTGCGTCTGCATCAAATGTTGCTGTGAATCCCTCAGGTTCTGTGTATTCCTGGTTAACTTCAACAACAATTCCCTTGATGCTAAGTCTATAGCCGAGGACGTCTGATGCTGTGAATGAGAATTCTCTTAAGCCCTTAGCAACGTCTGCGTTGTGAGCGAGCATGATTGTTTTGTACTCACCGGTTGTAAGTCCGTTGTCGCCATATGTTAATTCATTGTCATTTCCAAGATCTCTCTCATCAATGCCCATTGTGTAACGATACTTGCCCTTGTTTTCAGGATTGCTTTCAACGTTGTCTGTTGATTCAATATCTGGATCGCAATAGAAGTATCTGTTTGTGTGGTCGCTTGAAGTGATTGCTGCGATGATGCCAACATTGACGTTGCAGTATTTTGGCATATCGATTGTGAAGGATGTCTTTGATCCCTTATCAGGCTTTTTAGCGGTGAATTCGTATGTGTAGTTGTAGGTACCACAGCCTTTGCAGGTGTATTTCTTAACGCCTTCGCCAGCTGCTACGCCTTCATCATAAACGTGTCCTGTTGCTGGAACTTCTTCCTCTTTCTCGAAGCCGCAGACTGTGCAGCTCTTCTTCTGAGAACCTGCCTCATCGCAAGTTGCAGCCTTGATGACTGTTGGATCACCATACTTATGGCCTGCTTTTCCGCTTGTCTGATCTTCATGTTCGCAGGTTGCTTTGTGCCAGTGATAGTTCTCGTTCTTTTCCCAAGTTTCGGCAAATGTGTGCTGATGTGCCTCGGAAGCTGGTGCTGATTCCTTCTGTGAGGATGTTGGTGTGTCATTCTTTGATGACCCTGGTGCTGGGGTGTCTGAACCACCACAGCTTGCTAAGCCAAAGACTAATGTAGCCGCGGCGATAGCTAAAATTTTCTTGTTCATATTATCTCCCCTATGGATGATTGTTGTATTTATATTAATACATGAGGCTCAAAAATCATCATTTATTTTAAATGAGTTAACAAAATGCCAGAGTTTATCGGCAAATTAATTTTTTGCCTTTAAAAGAAAAAGCCCCAAAACTGAGGCTTAATCATCAAAAGATTTTCCTTTAGCTATGCAATACGAGTCAAAGTCTTCGTCCTTAGAATTGTAGAGGGCGGCATAAGCATCCTCATAGATTTTTGTGTAGTTAACGAAGTCCTTTCTCGTGATAGAAATGCCGGCACGGAACTGCGATTGACCAAACGATTTATCTATCTTTCTGACCTTGGAATTAAGGTCGGTCATGAAATCCTCTGCCCTTTGGATGATGACCTCATCAAGTTCTGCAGGTTCAAATAATAAGGCAACACCAAATTCGTCTCCGCCTAATCGAACGGATAAGTCGTGATCTCTTAGGGAACCCTTGATGAAGGAGGCAATGCTCTTCAGGAGAGCGTCGCCTTCACGATGCCCGAATTTCTCGTTGTATTCTTTGAAGTGTCTAAGATCCATGATCATCAGGAGGATCTTATATTTCTTCTTAAGTAACGCTTGTTCGAGATCGCTTTCAAAAGAGCCACGGGACAAGAGGTGCGTGAGAGCGTCTCTTCTGAATTTGTTTTCCCATTTGGTCTTATTGACCTCGACTTCGTGGTTTGCTTTAGCGCGAAGTTCTTCGACGTAGTGAGAATTCGCAACATCTGTAATGAAGATGTCGCTTCTCTTTTTGAGGGTAACAGGGTCGTAAGAGACCTTGCCTAAACAATAGACAGGAATAAGAGAGCCATCTTTCTTTTTTA
Organism: Bacilli bacterium; assembly: GCA_024408305.1. Taxonomy (GTDB): domain Bacteria; phylum Bacillota_I; class Bacilli_A; order RFN20; family CAG-826; genus UBA4951. Next base: position 5,228 of record JAKSVD010000065.1, read on the forward strand.
GCCTATGTTCAAAGAAAACATATTCCTTGTTCTTGGATTGTTGAATTTCCAGCGTGGTCAAGTACTCGAATTGGTCATCCGACGGAATCAAATCCGACTGGGAAATGCAATTGTTTTTGATATCTTCATTGGTGTACCCAGAGAACTTAACGAAATTATCATCGATAGATACGATGCGGTTGTTTTCATCGAGCAAATAATGCGAATACGTGACAGGGAAGACCTTTTCCTGTTTGACCGTCATATCCTCGAGCGAGACGTCGGATACTGGAAGTTGTTCTTCTTCCACTTCAACCTCGACATCAAGAAGTTCAATGAAAGCGGAGACCACTTTCGGGTCAAACTGGGTTCCGGAATTCTTGATGAGTTCTCTGACTGCAGCAGGTTTGCTCATGGCCTTTCTATAGATTCTGTCATTAGTCATCGCGTCAAAAGAATCGACAACCGAGACGATGCGCGAAAGATATGGGATTGATTCTTTTGTAATACCGTCTGGATATCCATGGCCGTCCCATCTTTCGTGGTGATATTTAATTTCTAAGGCAATGCTCTCAAGGGATTTGGAGGACATTGCAATTTGATATCCTTTTTCGGTGTGCAGCTTGATGATTGCAAACTCTTCTGGAGTAAGTTTGTCTGGCTTATTGAGAATTTCAATCGGAATGCCAACCTTTCCGATATCGTGGAGAATGGTTAAAAGTTCTAAACGAGCCTGATTAGAATCGTTTAAGCCGAGTTTCTTTCCTAATTCCCTTGCAAGTTTTGTTGTACGTTTGACATGTCTTTCGGTATCAGGATCGGTTTCCTGCAGCATCTTAATCATGGAAGTGACAAGGGATGATTTTGCAGAATCTGGATTCAGGAGTTTCTTTGTCTCCATAGCGTTATAGGCTTCGGTGATATTCCAGGTCAAATCTTGGTCGGAATTGTATGGTTGGATTGCAAATTCGATATCGCCTTCGTATTCTTCGCATATCTTCTGGCAACGTCTTTGGCATTCATCAAGACTCATTCTTCGACAAATAACGATTAGATGTGCTTCATGGCCACGAACAAAATAGTTCGATGGTGGGAAATTCCTACGGATTACATCGGACAGAGAAGAAATCATCTTATTGCCTTCTTGTTGTCCTTTAAGCTGGTTGATAGCGCCTAATCCGTTGATATCGAAAATCGTAACGTATCGAGGCAGTCTCTTTTTAAAGAGCCCATTATTTTCGTCCTGATGCAAAGTGGCAAGTTTTGCAAAATTCGTAATTGGGTCAAGAACGCTTAATGAATCTTCAAACGCGAAAAGGAAGCCTTTTGGACGAGAGAATTCATCTTGTAACTTCTTGTAATCGATTCTTAAAGGGATAGATCTTCCGTCGGTTTCAACGAATCTCTGAATCGAGATTTCATCAAGATCATCTTTATTCTCAAAGGACACTCTATGGAAGAATTCATCAGAGAATTGAGGGATTTCTCCAAGAAGAGTCTTGGCTCTTGTATTAGACAAGATGATTTCGCCTTTGTAGTCGTATAGAAGGATGCCTTGTCTGATGTTTTCAAAGATCTCTGTTTTAAATTCGGCAGGCATCGTCTTTTCTGCGTAGTTGAAGAATGCCCAATAAAACGCACACACGCCGATAGAATATAGAGGAATGGAGAAGTCGAGGAATGCGACTGCACCCCAGGTTTTTGGGATGAATAAGAATAAAGCGTTCATCAAAACGATGATTAAAACTGCCACAATAGGAATGTTGTATTGTTTCTTATATCCATAAGGAACACGCACCGCTTTCATAATCGAGAAGGTGACTGTCAAAGCGACTAGGGTATAGGTGAATCCTAAATGGAGATAGAACCATACGCCCATAACGTATTGAGGAACCGAAGTGAATGGCCCATTGCTAGTAACGGATACAGCAAAATTATGGCCTGCAGGTTGGAGGGCAGAAATAAATAGAACGCACGTATCAACAACTGCAAAGGCGAATAATGGAACGAATATGTATAGCATGCTCTTCTTGTTCGTATATCCAGCATTGGAAAGAACGGAATGGAGCAACCAAAGAAGAGTGAAATCAAGGAACGAGAAATAGAACGTCGAAGTTATTAAAGCGTATTTATTGTGCAAGTCGACATCATTTGAGATAGAAAGAAGGTATGAAAAAGTAGCACATGCAGCAAGAATGCATGTAATTCCCATGACATAGCCAGTTTTCTTCCTCTTGCGGAAGGAGTTAATGCCGAATGCAACATCAACAACAGCCACAATCATGGTTATGGTAAAGAAAATAATGGTTGGGGCATCTCTCATATTTTTCTCACTCTCTCGAGTATATCAATTTTAAGGAAGCGCTTGATAATTTCAAGCATTAAGAAAGATACAAAAGTACCGATACATTCTATCTTTTTTCTATTCTTTTTTCTTTTATATAATATAAGGAAAATAGAAAAAAATTTTATAAAACTATCTCATAAGCGAGTCTGGAATTATCTTCTTCATCTCTTTGAATATAGATTAAACCAGTGTGTTTAAAACCGCATTTGAGGAGCAAGGTCTGCATGGCGATATTTTTGGTATGCGTGTCTGATTTAACCGAAGAATATCCCCTTCTTCTGCTCTCCTCGACACAAAAATCAACGAGCTTGTAGCCGATGCCTAATTTGTGATACCCGTCTCTAACCGCGATACGATGGATCGTTGAATCGTTATCTCCTGTTTTAAATGTCCAATTACCATTAA
>JAKSVD010000066.1 GCA_024408305.1 Bacilli bacterium
GAACCCAATCATTGTGGCATCACCATCTCTTGTAAGACACAACCTTCTCGTTCCTCTAACCGACGAATTAGACAAGCTTGAGATATCATATTTTATCTATGCTCGCATCAAGCCAAACCCAACCTTTGAAGTGGTGGAAGAGATTAAAGAGGCGATCATTAAGAACAACAACGATTCAATCATCGCTGTTGGAGGAGGTTCCTCAATTGATGCCGCAAAAGCCGCAGCGGCCTCCATTTCAACTGGTAAACCTCTTAATAAATTAAGAGGATTACTTAAAGTAAACAACAAATACCCAATGTTTATCGCTGTTCCAACAACCGCAGGAAGCGCATCTGAAGTTTCGCTTGCATCCGTTGTCACAAACGAGAAAACAGGGGACAAATTCGCAATCGGGGATCCTCGTTTAATCCCAGATGTTGCAGTTCATGACCCAGTCTTGATGGAGACCCTTCCTCCATGTGTCATTGCAACAACGGGTATGGACGCATTAACTCACGCAGTTGAAGCATATGTTGGTAGAGCAACAACCAAATCCTCAAGAATCCAGGCACTTACATCTATCGTATTGATTAAAGAAAACCTTCTTAAGTTCTATAACAACCCAAAGGACAATGCAGCTGCAACAGAGATGCTCCATGCTTCATATCTTGCTGGACAGGCATTCTCCCGTTCGTATGTTGGATATGTGCATGCAATGGCTCATTCATTAGGCGGAAAATATAACATCTCGCATGGAGAAGCTAATGCTATCCTTCTCCCATACGTTCTTAAAGCGTATGGAAAAAAAGCCAAGAAGAAACTCGATGTTCTATCAAATCTTGGCGATAATCCTGCAGATTTTGTCCAATTTGTTGAATCACTCAACGAAAAGATGAATATTAAGAACAACCTCAAGGACATAGTGAAACTAGAAGACCTTGATGAACTCGCAAAACACGCCGCTAAGGAAGCCAATCCTCTTTACCCTGTCCCAAGGGAAATGAGCTGGAAAGAAATCAAAGAACTGTATTTGGAGATAATAAACGATGGAAATAATAACTAATTATTTAAATGAGACAACTTTTATCACTCTCTCCAACGATAAAGGATTAAAAGTTGTGTTATCTGACTGCGGTGCTTCAATCTATGAAATTTCTCTTGATGGCATTCCAATGACCAAGGCGGAAAAAGATCTAGAGAACTGGATGAAGAGCCCGTCTTATGCAGGAAAGACCGTTGGAAGAATAGCGGGTCGCATCAAAGATGGTGTCTTGGTTTTTGATGGAGAGACATACGAACTTGATAAAAACGAGAACAACAAGACTTGCCATCACGGAGGAGATAGACGTTTCGCATTCTCAACCTGGTCATATAACCTTGAGACATACCCAAATGCGATTGCCGTCTTATTCTCAAAAGAAGACAAAGATTCAAAATTCCCAGGGAATATCATCGTTAACGTTAGATACATTATCTACAAGAACGAGAACGTCGTAAGAATAGAATACAAGACCACAAGTGACAAGAAGACTCCAATCAACCTCACAAACCATACATATTTCTCTCTTGGAGAAGAGAGTCTTGATTCGATGAATATGATATTAAGGGCAAAGGATGTTGCTCTATACGATGATGACCTCATCGCAACAAAGATGAGAACATGCCCAGAATACCTTGATTTCAGCACGGGAAAAGAATTTAAGGATATTTGGGGAGCGAAAGAATTAAAGAACAAGAGGCTTCTTGGCCTAGATCACGCATTCAAATTCTCTGAATTCGAAGCGCCTTTAATCCTTAGAGGCTCAAAATACAAACTCATTCTCTCAACCTCGCTTCCTGGAGTTCACCTATATTCCGAGAACTTCATAGTAGAGGGAGAAGTGATGAACGATGATAGCGTTGCAAAAACACACGCATCACTTGCAATTGAACCTCAATATATGCCTGGCGATTATAATGCTATGAGCGTTGAGGAAAACACAATTAAAGAGGACTACATTGAATATAGATTCATTAAATTTTAATAGGCTAAACGATTATGGAATTAGAAGATTATTTCAAAAAAGCAGAGAAGGAATTTAGAAACCTTTTCCACGAAGAAAACGAACATAGATTCATCAGCTATGGCCGTCTTGAATTATGCGGCAATCATACCGATCATAACCACGGTTTATGCTTGGTCGGAACCTGTTCTTTATCAATTAAAGGAGCGGTCAGCAAAGATGATAAAAAGGTAACAATAAAGTCCGATAATTACAGACCATTCTCTTTTGATATTGATGATTTGGAAGTTAACGAAAAAGAGTATTCAACATCGATTGCACTCACCAAAGGCGTGCTCTATAAAATGAGGGAACTTGGATATAAAATCGGTGGATTTAAAGCAACATTGAATTCCAATATCTTCAGCGGAGCAGGAGTCTCAAGCTCAGCCGCTTTTGAATTGTTTGTCGGTGAAGTAATCAATGCCCTATATAACGAGGATAAAATCTCAAGATTAGAATTAGCTCAGATCGGCCAATTCTCCGAGAATGTCTATTTCGGTAAGCGCTCAGGTCTTCTTGACCAATGCGGATCTTCATTTGGCGGTGTCTGTTTCTTAGACTTTAAGGATCCAGCCAATGCGGTGGTGGAACCAATCCCATTCCCAAACTGGCCAATGAAAATCTTCCTTGTCAACCCAGGAATGAGCCACGCTCACATGGATAACCTCTATTCATCGATTCCAGATGACATGAAATGCATTGCTAGAGCCTTTAACAAATCTGTCCTAAGAGAACTTGACTACGACGAATTCAAAAAGGGAATCGATTCCAAGGAGAATCTTAAGCAAAATCAAATAGATAGAGCCACCCATTTCTTCAAGGAAAACAAGCGAGTTCTAGAAATCGTTGAAGCCGTTAAGACCGAGAATATGGATTCATTCCTATCGATTGTAAGAAGATGTGAAAAATCCCAGGAAAACTATTTAAGAAACGTTGTGATTGAAGGAAGATATGAAAAATCTCCGCTTCAGGCTGTAAATAGGGCAATGGAAGTCCTTAAGCGCGGTGCGGCTAGAGTTATGGGCGGTGGATTTGCCGGATCCATCATCTGTCTTGTGCCAAATGAAGAAGAAAAAGATTTCATTGCACACATGAGCGCGTTTTACGATATGATTATCGAGGTTTCGATTCCATCAATCGGAGCCCACGAGGTCAAATAATGAAAAGAAGTTCAGGGATATTATGTCCAGTCGCCTCTCTCCCATCTAGATTCGGGGTGGGCGATTTTGGCGTTAACGCAAGAAAATTCTTAGATCTTGCTAAGCAATCTGGTTTTTCTCTATGGCAGGTTTTGCCGCTTAACCCAATTGGATATGGTCATTCCCCATATCAGCCATTTTCTTCATTTGCGATCGATGAGATGTACGTAGACCTCGACGAACTCACATCACGCGGATTGTTAGATAAGGTCCCATCGTTTAACGAAAATGCGGATAGAATCCCATATGAAGAGGTTAAGGTTTTCAAATCTGCTTACCTACATAAAGCGTTTGAAAAGGAAATGAGAATTAGTCCTCGTTGCTTAGTCTCTTTTAGAAATTCCCATCCTTGGGTGGAGAAGTGGGCTCTATTTATGCTCAACAAGAGACTTGAAGGCATGAAGGGCTGGTCCACATGGAGAAAAGATAGAAAAGAATGCATCGAGAAGGGCAGTCCGCGTTCCCGCATCGGAAAAGAACGTGCCGAATATGAAATCTGGCTTCAGATGACTTTATATAGACAATGGTCTGAGTTAAGAAGATACGCCAATTCATTAGGCATCAGAATCATTGGAGATGTCCCATTCTATGTCGGATACGATTCATGCGATGTCTGGGCTAACCAGTCTTATTTCTTGCTTGATAAAAACACAAAAGAGCCTGCTTGGATTGCAGGTGTACCGCCGGATTATTTCTCCGCAACAGGTCAAAGATGGGGGAACCCAATTTATAATTGGAAGAAACTTGAAAAAGAAGATTTCTCATTCTTGATTGAAAGGTTAAAGAGGAACGGCGAATTATATGACGTCATCCGTTTAGATCATTTTCGTGCGTTTGATACATATTGGAAGATTCCCGCTAAATGCCCAACGGCAATAGACCGGGAATGGATCTTGGCCCCTGGTTATAGATTCTTTGAGGTCCTCCAGGATAAATGCCCGGATATTGAAATAATCGCAGAGGATCTAGGTGAGCTTAGACCTCATGTCGATATCCTTAGACAACATTTCGAATTCCCTGGAATGGATGTTATCCAATTCACATTCGAAGAATCCAATATCAAAAAGAAGAAAGAACACAAAGACTTTGACTCGGTAGTCTATGTCGGCACCCACGATAACGACACTGCGCTAGGGTTCTTTGCTAGCCTAGAAAAAGAGGATCAGAAACTCTGGTCCAAAGCATTAGATGATGCAAAAGTGCCTGATGGTGAAATCAATGAAAGACTCATCAATTTTGCGATGGAGAAGAACGCTAACTATGTTATCTTGACCGCCCAGGATATCCTTGGCTTAGGAAACGAGGGAAGAATCAATCTTCCAGGAGTCATCAATGACATCAACTGGACCTGGAGAATGAAGGATTTCAAGGGCTTAGAAGCAAAAGTGGAATCTCTCCACAAACTCAATAAGGAGTATGACCGCTTATGAAGAAAATCGGATTAATATCGCTTGGCTGCGCGAAGAATTTAATCGACAGCGAGATGATTCTTGCCATGTTCAAAGATGGCGATTATCAGTATGTCGACGATCCAGCTAAGGCAGACCTTATCATCATCAACACCTGTGGATTCATCGAACCTGCAAAACGTGAATCGATTGAGACGATCCTTCAAATGGCCGAATATAAAGGAGCAAAGCTTCTTGCGGTCGGTTGTTTTGTCGAACGCAACCTGCCTGAGCTCAAAGAAGCTCTTCCTGAGGTTGATCTCTGGGTGCCAATTAGAGATTACAAGAACCTTAATAAGAGGATAGAAGAACTATTGGGAACCGATGACATCAAGGAAATCAATCCTTTAGACCGTGTTATCTCCACCCCAAAATACGCTGCATATTTAAGGATATCCGAAGGATGCAACAATTTCTGTTCATTCTGCGCTATTCCATATATCAGAGGCAGATTCAAATCTAGACCCTACGAAGAAATCATAAAAGAAGCTAGATCCCTCAAAGAAAAAGGCGTAAAGGAAATTTCGATCATATCTCAAGACACCACCAATTACGGTGCGGATTTTCCTAACAAGAGACCTAATATCTATGACCTTTTAAAGGAACTCGACGGAATGGGATTCTATTCCATTAGACTTCTTTATCTCTATCCTGGAGAAATCAGCGATGACCTTCTCTATCTTGTTAGAGACTCCAAATCTATTGCCCATTATCTTGATATCCCAATTCAGTGTGCTTCAAATAATCTTCTGAGATTAATGAATAGACACGACACCAAGAAAGATGTTGTGACTTTATTCAGGAAAATCAGAGAAATCATTCCTGACGCCGTCCTTAGAACAACACTTATATCCGGCTTCCCAGGAGAGACCACAAGAGACCAAATCGAGACTCTTAAGTTTATCGAGGACGTCAAATTCGACAAGCTTGGCGATTTCACCTTCTCTAGAGAAGAAGGTACTGCAGCATATAATTTCAAGCACCAGGTAAGAGAATCGACTAAGAATAGAAGAAGAGATGAAATCATGACCCTTCAGAAGAAAATCTCATATGAGAAGAATAAGTCCCATATTGGAGAAGTGATGGAGGGCTTGGTCATCGGTTATGATAGAGCCCATAAATCTTATATGCTTCGCTCTTATTGGAATGCCCCTGACGACATCGATGGAGCCATCTATTTCTCAAGCGACACGCCATTAAACGTCGGGGATATCGTCAAAGTCAAAATCACTAATGCATTCATTTACGATCTAATCGGAGAGAAGTGCTAGAGCAAGGAGTAATACATGAAAAGCTTAGGACAAAAAACATTAATGTTCCCTCTTCCTGTCCTCATCATAGGAACATATGACGAGAAGGGAATCCCAAATGCGATGAACGCAGCATGGGGAGGAATCTATGATTACAACAAAGTCACAATCTCTCTAGGAGACCATAAGACAACCGAAAACTTCAAGGCTAACCCATGCTTCACCCTAGCATTTGCAACTGCCTCAACCGTTGTGGAATCCGATTATGTTGGAATCGTATCAGCATCCGATGTTCCAGATAAAGTTGAGAAGTGCGGACTCACCTCGAAAAAGGCGCCTAACATCAACGCGCCTCTATTCGATGCCTACCCGGTCACACTAGAATGCACGGTCGATTCATTCGAGAACGGCACACTCATTGCCTCAATAGTCAATGTTTTAGCCGATGAGAGCGTATTAGACGATAAAGGCGTAATCGACTATAAGAAATGTGATTTCATCGCCTACAACGCCGCAAATCATACTTACGTGAGACTTGGAGATGTTGTCGGCCACGCATTCTCGAGCGGCAACAAGATTAAATAATTGCTTTAGGTGCGATATTTTTACTTCATTTCTTAAAAAGATGAATATATAATCTCTATCGCACTAAGGTGCATGCCCCGATAGTTAAATGGTATAACAGGTCCATGGTAAGGACCCGTCCGTGGTTCGATTCCGCGTCGGGGCACCATTTGATAAAGACAGCATCGATATTATCGGTGCTTTTTTAATGAATAAATGTTAACATGATTTGAAGGCAATAGAAGGGTATGCTTATTGGTTCAATAATTAATGCATCGTTATCTGTTATTATTTATGTAGCGATAGTTTTTTACTTCAGCAAAGAGAATAAAAAGTATGAATTAAAAACATCAGTTTCCAAGATGTTAAAAGTGCTTGGCCACATTTTTTATTTTTTATTTGGACTTATCTTTTCTGTTGGTGCTTTGATTGCAATATTAAAAGAAGGGGAAAATAGTGTTAATTTAGCGACCTTAATTACATCAGCAAGCTTCGGATTCATTTCTTTATTATTTATTTTTTTGATTTACACACAATTTGAAGCAGTTGAAGGGAACGAAATTTTTATTCGAAGATTTATTAAAATAAGAACTATTGCTATAGATGATGTGAGATCCATAGACTCACGCTCAAATGGATTTGTAATTCAATGCAAAAATGGCATTGCGTTCACGATCGATATACACACCATTGGGGCTGAAGACTTTATAAAAATTTTACGAGAAAGAACTAATTCGAAGATTTATTCCCTCTCCCCATACACAAACGATGATTTAAATAAGAATAATAAAGTCGAGAACGGAATTAATGAAGAACAATCTTCTCTAATTGAGATAGGAAGAGAATTCAGGAAATTTTTTCCGTAATATAAACGCAAACAATTAATGTCCATTTTAACAACTTATGTACTTATGGTGGCGATAGTGCTACGCGGAATGTTACTATTTTTTCTTACTAAAAGGCCTGCTGGAATTTTTATTTTAATTCTATTTATTCCAACTTCTTTTATATTTGTTTTCGCATTTTTTCGAGTAAAAGAAAATCTTGAAAAAGATTTGGAACATGATGATGAATGGCTCGGCAATAAGTACAAATATCAAAACCCGAAAGTGAAGGGTTATTCTAGAAATAAATATATACCTAGAGTTCTTTTTCTTTCTGTTTTATGTGCTTGTTCTATTTTGCTTGGAGCGATAACCGGGGGTATTTCTTTTTCCCAAAAACCTTTGTTGGAATCTAACTTAAAACAAATTACAGGACAATTTGATTATATAAGAAAGGTAAGCGATGATTATGCTATAGGCTTAATCGGTGATGGCACAGAATATAGAATTGGCAGCGTTGAGATAGGACACTTTGATAAAGATTTTATTAAAGAAATTAGTGTTG